>JBOHUW010000022.1:0-11525 GCA_050734895.1 Candidatus Dormibacteraceae bacterium
TGTATCGTTCTGCCAACTTAGACGAAAGGCCCGGGTATCCATGCCGGCGGCGACTAAGACGAACTGTCGGATACCGATCCCGGCCAACCGAGCTAACTCATCGTCAAAAAACCTTGTCCTGACCGCTAGCGCAGGATCTTCAAGCCCTTGCTGTACGTCGCCCTCAAACTGTTGCATGATCTGCAAACCTTCGTCTCCAGCGAGCATCTGGGCCAAAGGATCAGAAAACAGCCGGTCGGATCGATTGTGTTCTCTTGCCCGCATAGATGCGGTCCACAAGGCAGTCTTTGCTAGCGGGTCGAGAAGGTCAGTCATAACCTCATGGTAGTGGCTGGCTTAGGGAAGGCAGAGATCCTATCGCATAGTAAGGCTTGCAGACCTTGCCGTCGTAAGCAGTCGCGATTTCCAGCAGCCGCTTGCTACTGGGCGAGAGGGGCAGTAATGCCGAGCTGTAGTTGGGGCAGTAGCTGGCATCTGGCGAAGGCACCGCGACCGGTGCCTTGACCGGCAACCAACTGCCTCGACCCTCTTTAGTGTTGATCAACATAACCCGGCCACTGGCCGGCGCAATCGCACCATTAGATTCCCGAAACTGCTGACCAATCAGTACCGGTCGGCCATGCAAGGAGCCGTTATTCGACCATGCTACAAAGGGCGCGTGAGTGAAGTACTCCCCCGCCGCAGTGGTGATCATCGGGCCAACATCGGTGGGTGTTCCCCACTTCCGACCATCTGCGGAAGTTCGAAAATGTACCGCACAGTCGTACTGATCATGAGTCCCACAAACCTCGTAGGTCATGTAATAGCTGCCATTGGCCAGGGGGATCACTATTGACATGCCTGGTCGCAAGGCAACATTGTTCGGGGCCACGATGGGATAAGCCGTACTCCAATTGATCCCGTTCGAAGAGAATCGCTCCTGTAGGGATTGACTGTGCTGTTGGGGACTGGTCTCGTCGGAGTAGTAGCACGCCAGCTCACCACTTTTGTCAACGGATAGTTCCGGCTCCCACAGGCCACCGGTGTTGTTTGAGAGCTGACAGGCCGAGAGCGGGGCCCAGGTTGCGCCCTGATCCTGACTCCGCCACAGATCCAGAGCCATCCGCCGAGGGGCGGAGTTCTGGCCGACCGAAGCCGCCCACAGCAGGGTGCCGGCAGGCATCGATCCGATCTGCTTGGGTAGTTCGAATAGCGTGGAGCAACACAAGCCATGAGATGCCAGCGGGTCACGGATGTCGCCAATCTCGGTGAATTTTACGCCTTGATCAAGGCTACGATAAATCACCCCCGTCCCGGAATCAGCGTCGACTACGCTGGCAACCAGGGTGCCGTTAGCAATGCCCGAATGGGCCAGCCGGACAACCCGAGGATAGAGCCCGTTTCCATTACGCAGCAGCCTACCGGGGGCAGTTGAAGGCACCCCAGAAATACTGGGATTTGGGGCGTTACTGTGGGCAGCGGCAACCGTAGGACAGCCGGAAGACAAGATCAACAACATCACACAAATAGCTAGTGACCTAGCAGGATGGAAATTGGCGGCCAACTGTTCTCGCGCGATCATCAAATAATAGATCCGATCGCCGCCAGCAAGGGCCGGAGATCGCTGTCCACCGCCTCTTGTATGTACCCGAGCTCCACAACCCTAAGGATGAATTCTGCTCGAACGAATGGAGTAAAGCGATTCATTGTCTCGAGAGGAGATCACAGGGACACTGCCTCTCGCTCAACATGCCTCGATAAGGTGGGTTTCAGGCTCTGCCCATTGACAACATCAACATCTCGGCCAAACGCCTTCTCTAGCTCCTCTTCTAGATCCAGCAATTCACTGAACCTCGGTCGAACCCCTTCCATATATCTGATCGCCAAATCGACATCGCTATCCGGGCGAAAATCACTGCGAACCGCTGATCCGAATAGACGCATTGATTTCAGACAATAGTGATGTTTGATTCTTCTGATAGCGCGTTGCGAAGGCATCCGTAGGTTCGGATGGGGGGCCACCAGCGGCCGGCCGTAGTCTAAAAAATGGCCCGAGCGATCCGTAAAAGTTCGATCCAAATTCCCATGAAGAACCGTTGTTGATGCCATCCGCCGTCGAAGAGACGGCTCCTCAAGGATCTCACGTCGGACATCGTCATGGCGGTATCTATCGATGCGCAGACTATGCTGCTTGGCAATCCGCTCAAGAAGATTCATTCCCCTTGCCGCGAGCGCTAGGTCGGTCCAGGTGGAGGACAGGACAACTATCATGCTGGGAGCCTCTACAGTCACAAATTCGATGGTTGGATTTGATTTTCCTACCACCGCCACGGCTACCTGCAAGCTCATCTCGTTCAAGCCGAGTTCGCCAACTGACCCGAGAGGAAAGTCGAGCTGAGTTTGATTGAAGAGCCCGCCAGCTTCTCCGAATGTCTCGTGAAGGTTTTCTATTCACACTCTATCGACCGACTTCTTGCGCGAAGAGCTCTGTTGTCCGTTTCATCCAATTGGAATCATGCTGGCGAAAAGCCGTCAGTCTGTAAACTTGATCCAGATTCTTCTCTCCGTGGATGAAATTCACTACCTGTTCCTTGCTAACCTCTTCCACTAGCTGGGCTCGGTTATCGAAATAGTCATCGGTGAAGGCACCTACATTAGTGAAGTATTCATAAGATTCATTGCGGAACTTCGTGAGTACCTCCAAACACTCCAACACTCTGGCGATTTCCGAGGTGGCTTGCGGATCAGTCGGGCGCATCGACAGAAGTTCGTTGTACCTTATACCCTTGGCATTTCGCCACAGAAGCGTATCTCGGTAGCTTCCCCAGACTCCTAAACCCTCGACAGCTATCCAACATAGAGAATGCAAGGCCGCTCCCAGCTCTCGCAGATATAGTTCGTGAAGCTTTGACTGAGGTTTTTCACCACCCACGGCGGCCGCTACCTGCTTTAGGACGTCAATGCATCTAGCAAGATCAGTACGCTCCCATCTAGCTAGCGCAATCTTTAGCATTGCTTCGAAGTAAGTCACCGTACCGAGCTGGTAGAAACGCTGCCACTCCAAAAACCATAGGGGCTTCTGATCCGAAACGATACTCACGGGCTGTTTGAATTTTGATCGCAGCTCACCTTCCATCTCAGCGAGGCGAGTAGAATCGATCTCCTCTGAAGTGTAGGCCACCGGACCAGTTGGTAGGGATTCGACATATAACTGATGACCTAGGCAGCTCACCTCAAACCCACGATCATAGAAGCATAGCGACCGCCAATCGATCTCCTGCGACTCTGACAATCCGAGCACAACAGATGATTGGCAAACCCATCCTGAAGTACCGTCGACAGTGGTATCTACATCAGGCTGGAGTTTACCAAGGGCATTAGTGACCCCCACCACGCACGGTTTGCTCAGCTCGCGAGCGACAATCGCAGCATGAGAGAGCATCCCCCCGTATTCAGTCACGATAGCCGATGCTCGCTTCATCGCTGGGACAAAGTCAATGTCGGTCATCTCAGCTACTAGTACATCTCCATCTTGTAGGTCAGAAGTATCCCCATCCCTAACCAAAAACGCCGGCCCAGTTGCCATACCAGGTGATACTGCAATCGGTGAAGCCGCCGAATTCATATTCGGCACTAGAATGGTGCGGGTCACTGGTCGCAGTTGCAACAGCCATAGTGATCCTTCCTGGTCTACCGACCATTCGATGTCCCAGTTTCCCTCATACGTATGGCAAAGCCGATCAATGACATCACATAGGTTATCCAGCGCCTCAGCCGGGATAACTCTCCCCAAGGTGGATGCAGCTGATCGTTCCAGGGTTTTCGACTTACCCTGCCATGGGACGATAATTCTGGAGGGAATTGCGTGGCCAGACACCAGCTTGTCCCCCAGCCCTTCAACCCACTCCGAATAGAAAACGCTTTTCCCATCGACTCCGATGGCGGTGGTAAACGAGACTCCTGACAGGAGCGGATCGATCATTTTTTGAACCACAACCGGAATCCGGAAAATCGCAGCTCCACTGTAAGACTCGATTCTTTCGTGCGACCCGCTGGAGCTTACCTCGTCAATCGCTGCTAGGGTGTCCTCCAAAGTAGCCTTTACCCCCAACTTTGAGTCAAACATCCCTGCATAAGACATCACCTGACCATCTTCACCGATTGCTGATGACCGGACCGCTACAGACCTTCCGGACCGCTCTAACCAAGCACCGAACTTTGCCCTTAGTGGTTCATTGCCATTAAGAAGTTCACTAATAACGTCCACTGATAATGCAAGCCCATCCGGCACATCAAATCCGGCCACACCAAGCTTTCTCAGGCCGTCAGCTTTGCCACCGTGAACCTCAGAGGCCTCAAGAAGAGTTGCTAAACCAGATGTCAATTTCATACTTCTCCGCCATCGTAAAGGGATACCGTCAGGAGAAAATTCACTAGAAACGAACCTTCTCGGCCGGTTTACCATCTAATGAATAGTGCGTGGCGACTGAGTATCTCGTCCACGTTGGGCTGTGCACTGAGGCCACCAAATGGCTGTAGGATTCCCGCAGAATAAATACCGCAACCGAACCCCCAGCCGGCTCAACCACCAAGGATTCTCCTGTTAAAGACTCAACGATCAATTCACCACCGCTTTGCGGAGGTATGGTGTCTCCCAAAAACCACACCAATCCCAGCCGACGGTTGCTGAACGTGTCGGAATGTCGACGCAAATAGTCGCCTTGGGCATACTTGGCTATATCGGCTGAGACAAATTTCAACCTCTCTCCGTAGGCTTGCGAAAGCGCGGTCCTGCCCTCCGTTGACACCGCGCCCGACAACAATCCTCTTAAGCAGAAAGACATTGCAGCAGGCTTCCTCAAACAAGCATTTCGCGAGAACCTCAAATGCGGAGGGGCCGAGTCAAACTCAGGCGAATCCACGAGCAACACATCATCAGTCCCTTTGAGCAGCCAATACTCCTGCTTCCACCCAGGATCATCCAACAGATCTGTTCTGATGAGCGTAACTAGCTCAGGATCCAAGGCTCCTTTTAAAATCAACCCTGGCTTACAACTGTTACGAAGTTCACGGATAGAGCTCTCCAGCAGGTCGCTTGTCAAGAAATCGATCATCTGTTGACGAACTCGGAGTCCATTGGGGTTTGAGCGATCACTCATCACCATATTTTAGCCCTTTCCTAACAACCCAAATCAGATCTACGGGCCAGCTACGTGCCCACTCTTCGTCCACCAGCTCGTCGAAATATGTACGTTTTCCAGGTGGCAACAGAGGCTCCTCCAAACGGTCAATGTTAAATCCGGCTGCTTTGAATTGTGCCATCCAGCTTGAATGACTGTGCTGTGTAGCCACTATTAAATTGTCGCTCAAGGTTGCGCCGCAGGGATAGCGATTTATGAGCCGAGAGGTTATTTTGTCGCTCTTGTGATTGAAGCAAGCCAACGCGAGCGGACTGTAACCACAAACGATGAGGGTCCCGCCGGCTACAAGTATCCGATGGGTTTCTCGTAGTAATGGCCCGCTGGGCGAATGATCAAAGGCTCCATGGTCACTGACCACAACGCTCACCGAGGCCGAGGGCAATGGCAGGCACTCGGCGCTCCCGACAAGATAGCTGACCTGCCGGTGCGGGATCGCCCGGGATATCTGACTCCGAGATAGATCCACGCCCAATACTCTATAGCCTAGATCAGCGAATCCTACCGAGTCGTGGCCTTGACCACAGCCAAGGTCAACCAGCAACTCTCCGTCACTGATCTTCGAAGGCAAAAGGCACAATTCTGATTCAGGAATGTGAGATAGCCCCCAGGACGGATGCATCTGGAGATCATGATGCTCAGGATGGAATTGACAATACTCCAGGGCATGATCGTTCCAGTACTGCTCAATCAAGCTCAGGTACTTATGATCCATCAACCCGCCCCCCTGCCAAGGCAGAGAAGTCAAACCATCCACATGGCGGGATCCATGGAACAGCTACACAAGAACGGAGCTGACTCCGAAGGCTAGCAATAGGAATGTACCCGCGTTGAATATTAGACAAGTGTCGCTCAGCTTGCATCGCGTGCTGGGTAGCATTAGCTACCGACTCAGAAGCTACCGATCGAGCATAGTGATCCAGGAAGCCTTTCGGGGCTAATGGATCATTTAGATGACGGAGATAGCATTGAGTCAGTAGCGCACTCGGATGAGCCCACGAGGGGAATACCAAAATGAGGCGGAATGCAGATCGGGCTGCAGTATTGCGGCTTTCTAGATAATCCGGGTAAGGAATTTTGACCAACCGAAGCTGTGTCCCCAAAGTCTCCAAGAGTTGCCTGCGAATTTCAGTCGCCACTTCGTAATTGGGCCGGAAATCGGTATAGTGGAAATCCCAAGTGTCATCTAAATGAGCCCCCTTAATTCGAGGTTGAGTGCAGCCTTTTCCATTGGGATTACCCCAAATATCTGTCACCATTGTAATTGGCCGCAACATTCCTAGAGCCTCCCGGGCCAGAGCCACCCGATCAATGATATGGTCAATCATCTCCGCCATATTGTCGTCAAACTCAGTCGGCAGCTGTAGACCGACTACGATATCTAGGTCAGCAGAACTGAGCAATTGCTGCGTCCCTGGCGCCTTTCTACCCACTGGAGTGTTGGTCGTGAGAGAGGTCACGTCAAGCGATCTATGATCAACAGCTGTCTCCGCTCGATAGTCGCCAGAGAGTGTCATCGCTATGACTTCTGCCTGTCCATTTATATGCTTCAAATGAATTTGACTTGTCGTCCGGTCGCCAAGCAGATACTTCCCGCTCGATATAGGCTCTCCGTCTTTAACCGGACCTAGCGAGGGGCAGGTCAACAAACGACGCACATCTCCAATCGGCAATCGTGTGGTGACCTTGATGGAGTTTGAATTTTCCGTCTCAATTTGTCTGAGATGGGTAGTACAAACACTAGCGGCACCTCTAGCATGGTGAGCCTTCTGAACTTGCCTACCCAACTGCTCCGCTGTAATCAGGCTGCCATCCGACCAATAGGCATCATCCCGGATTCTCAGGCGCCATGTCCAGTCATCGATACGCTCGGCCTGGCGGAAGAGTTTGGTTTCAAGCTCACGGTTTGGGGCTTCTGTGAACCAGGGTTCACAAAGTTGGCGCGTGATCAAGACTTCGGTCCAATCTCGTGCAAGGTGAAATAGCTTCTGCGGCTGGGTTTCTATCTCTACCCGAATGCATCTGGCAGCGGAATTAAGCTGATTCAACACTTTACCTATCAGCATGTTTCGGTCTCACTTTTTGCCCAAGCCAGGGATGAGGGCTTGATCGCCACTTCACGCCGCCGATACCAGTCAACAAAGGTTCGATCCGTGTAATTGATCAAATGATGCAATCCGGCCAGATGGTGAGTGAGTTCTGCCGCCATATAGGCACCAATCACCGTATTGTACGGGGCAAAACACGCATCGTGAATACCTGCTCGTTTGGCGTCGCCCAATGCAAAGAGAGAAGGATGAGCTGTGCCATGCTTTAATGCAAACAGCGGACCGAAGAAGCCACTCTGTGTCATCAAGCCCCCGTGGATGAACGGAATTGCTGCATCCCAGAGGCCAGTTGCACATACGTCGAACGCCGTCACCGGCGGGCTATCGATGCAAACCGCAGCACTATCTAAATGGCCGGCAAGTTTGAGGACGGCATCAACGTCTTCTGAATTCCGCAATTGCCTGACAATTGGTTGGATTTGTGCTCCGTTAACTCGCTGTTCTATATATCGAACGGCCGACTCTAGCTTCGATGATCCGAGAGTTTCTAAAGAATGAATAAATTGGCGGCCAAGGTTTGACTCCTCAACAAAATCGTGATCGACCAATGTAAACCTCTTAATTCCGGCTCCTACTAAATGCTGGAGTACGACCGAACCGAGTCCGCCTAGACCGAGTATCAGAATCGATGCATGCTCAACCCTTGCCGAAACTGTTTGGGCATCACTGGATACACGGGAAAAGTAAGCATATTGCGATGGATTAGTGCTAACCTCCTGGTTCCTACAGGGAGGGAATGCTTTGGCGAGTTCAACGATGCCAAGGCCCTTCAGGCGACCAAAGATCTCAGAGACTCCTGCCTCCAACTCATTTGGGCCAGGAGAATCATCCGAAAGATGCTGGAATACAGAGTCAATCAATCCGGTTGAACTCGCAACCTTGATATTTCTTACATCAGTAAAAAAACGGAGCGAGTCTCCGAGCCGTACTATCTGCCATCCAGGTCGCAGCCTCCACGATTTCATGGGCCTGGAAGTGCGCACTCCTCTCGACGATAGCTTTCAGGTACGCATCTTGAGCAGGCTGTCAGTGGTCACAACATCGATCTCCTCGATGAAGAAGACTTTGTCAACTTCGCTTGCTTCGCTGTCGACATTGTGAGTTTGCTCTTCGGTTTGCATGGCTACATAACCCTCAATTTGAATGTTAACGGACAATAAAACGCACATACGTTCATTTACCCTCAGAGAACTTTATTACGATACCAGATATTCCTTGGCTAAGAATATTATTTATCCTTACCAGCACACCTGAGCTGGCAAAACTTTCATCGCCGCCTCCCACATCTCCTCGGGCTCCGGATTGTTGTAATTCATGGTAATCACTGCCACCGAAACTCTGGTTATCTCACTTTTCGTTATGGCAGTTGCCCGGAGAAAGTGCTGCTAGACCAGTTTTTCAAGGCCGGCATTCCAGCCGCAGTCTTCACCACATGGTAAATCCCCTCGGTATCGATCGGTCCGAACTCTTTATTGATCCGGCTCTTCCGATTGCACACGAATGGATATTTGCTCTTTGTACGTGCGCGTAGACCGGTTCACCCACTCCGGTAATCACAAATGCGCCGATATAGCTCTGGCCTGATTGGCGAAAGACGGCTCACGGTCTTATCAATAATCGGGACAAGGAAAATGGCAGTCGCAAAGGATGGCTTCACCGCCCAGGCACGGAGCCTGAAAGCAAGCGATTAGGTCTTGGCCAGCTCACCGCGGCCCAACCGCTGTTCCACTGCACCGGTTGGATGCGCGGGTTCCCCCACGAACACCAGGACCACAACTCCAGCCAACAGCGCCAGCAGGCCTGCTGCGAGCATCGCGGTGTCCAGACCGAACGCACACGCGTTTGCGGCGAGTTGATGCAAGATCGAGTACTGACCGGGCACGGCATGCCCAAATAGTTGCTGGCCCTGGCCCTCAGCCAGCGCCGCCGCAGTAGCGTCAGGGCTACCGACGAGTCCGTGCCAACCACTCCGGATCCGAGCGGTCAGCGCAATCTCGAAAACCGCACCGAGTACTGCCACACCCACAGCCATGCCCAGCTGGCGGAAAGTGTTGAGAGCACCGCCCGCCATCCCAGCCCGATGCGCGGGCATCGCCGCCATCACCGCCGACGCCAGCGACGGCAGCACAAACCCGGAACCGAGCCCGATTACTACAACTCCCGGCAACACCGCAGTCCACGACGAATTCGCGCGCAACGCGATCTGCATAAGGTCGCCGGCACTGATCAGGATAATTCCCCAGCCAATGGTCAGCCGAGGTGGGACCTTGCGCAGTGTCTTTATGCCAAATGTGGACGTGAGACCAAGAGCCACGCTGAGGGAAAACACCACCAGCCCAGCGATAACCGCGCTGAGTCCGCACATGGTCTGCAACCACAGCGAGGTGTAAGCGAGATAGCCGAAGGCGGTGAAATTGCACAGGAACGCGGCCAGCATGATCGCAGAGAACGAGCGACTGCGGAACAGGCTGAGATCCAGTACGGGATCACTAGTGTGCCTGGTAACCAGCACGAACACCGCGAACATGGCCATCCCGACCGCGAACATCCCGAGGGTAAGCGGCGTGGTCCAGCCCCGCTCCGGGGCCAGGATCAGAGCGTAGGTGAACACTGTGCCGGCCACGGCGAACGAGACGCTGCCACGCAGGTCGAGCTGGCGGGCGTGGTCGTTGCGGGACTCGCCGATCACCCGCCCCGCATACCAGAGGGTGACCACACTAATCGGCAGGTTGACGAGGAAGATCCAACGCCAGTCTAGGTATTCGGAGAGCACGCCTCCTAAGATCGGGCCAGTCGCAGTGGCCACACCAGTGACCCCTCCCCACACACCGAAGGCCACCGGTCGGTCTTGGCCAGGATAGGCGTGGCTGAGAAGCGCTATTGACGTAGCAGCCATCGCAGCACCGCCGAAGCCCTGCACAGCCCGAGCTGCGATTAGGATTGCCGTATTCGGCGCGAGCCCGCAGACCAGCGAGGAGAGTGCGAACACGATCAACCCAGCCAGGTACACCCGGCGCCGACCAAGCAAGTCAGCGAGCGAGCCAACGCCTAGCAAAATCGCGCCCAGAACCAGAGCATAGGCGTCGATGACCCACTGCAACTCGGCAAACGAGGCGCCCAGATCGTGGCCTATATTCGGCAGAGCGACCACGACAATCGTGCCGTCCACCAGAAACATGAATTGTCCAAGGCAGATCGCTACCAGCGGTCCCCATCTTTTCATCACGACATTTGGTTCCGAATCACCATGCTCGTAGTGATCATCCAGTGCAGGAACTCCGCGAGCAGCTCCGAATAGGCGACTAGGCTCTCTGCCTCGGCCACCCGCCGGGCTCGCTCGTAAACCTGGATATAGTGCGCCTGCCGCTCGACGCCATAGGCTGCCAGCGCCGCGCAAATGCTGGATTCCTGGCCGAGGAAGTACTCCAGGCACTGTACGTCGTCTAGCCCCAGGGACGCGCCGGACACCACGTGTGGCGACATCGCGTGAGCGGAGTCACCACCAGAGCCACCCGGGCAGAGGTCCACCTGGGCAGCGTAGGGACCACGAGGATAGCATCGCGCAGGATCTTGCTCTCCGGCGTGGCCTCGACCAGACGGCGCAGCGGAAAATTCCAGCCTCCCTCGTCCAGCGCGTCGATTCGGGCTAGCACCTCGTCCTTGCGAGTCGTCCCAGTACCGGTGTCACCGGCTATAAACTGTGCGATGCTCCAGAACAGCAGCCCGTTTCCGGTCCGTAACCAGCCACCTCGGGTGCGCCGGTGGCCGATGACGAATGCCTCGGCGCCTAGAAGGATATCGGCGGGCGGGATGACCGCGCGCCAGGCCACGTGGCCTTTGTCCTCGGTCACGCAAACGTCCGGGATCAGCCTGCCGCGCACCTTGGAGTGCACTCTGTCCGCGCCGATCAGCAGGTCGGCACGGATCACAGTACCGTCGGCGAACCGCACCTCGATCCCATCCGGCCCCTCGGTGTAGCCGACGAATTTCGCGTTAACCAGGATATGGTTGGCACCCAAGTGAGCGGCCAAGATTTGGTTCAGCTTGGCCCGGTGGATGATGAGCGGGGGATAACCGTAGCCGTTCAGAATGGGAGCGTATCCCTCTGGCGAGAGCAGAATGCCCTTAGGGTCGTAATATAGCCCCTGGTTGAGCGGATCAGAATTCTGCTTGATTGCATCGAAGACCCGGTACCGGTTCAGGGCCCCCAAGGCATTGGCCCACAGCATCAACGATGCCC
>JBOHUW010000023.1:0-11522 GCA_050734895.1 Candidatus Dormibacteraceae bacterium
TCAGAAGTGCGTTCAAACGCCGTCTCAGTTCCTGCTTGAGAGATTGAATACCTTCCTCGCCAAGCTGGCGTACTTTGATGAAGGCTTCAAGGTTATCAATTTCGGCAATCAGCAGAGCATGCTGGCCGATTAATGGATAGCCTATGTGGCGGGCTCGACGCTTGGCTGCGGTTAGATCGCCGTAGCTGCCCTGGAGTAGATCCTCCAAATATTCGCCGCTAATCGATGCCTCGACCATCGCTACCTCCCGCTCTTGGATCAGGGCTAGAGTGACTACCAGGGCAGCCTGTTCGACTGCGGTTAAGGCTAACTCTTCATTGCGCGGTGGATGGTCGAGCACCGAGATGTATCCCAACACCTGGTTGCTGGCGATCATCGGAGCGATGATTCGCTCGCGCCGCATTCCTAGGTGCGGGAAGGCCGGGATCTTGGTGGGCAGCCGGTGAGCTTCGACCTCTCTCAGCATCTTTTGGATCTGGGGATCGAAGCGAACCCGGGCCGGGGTGCCCTGTTGAGAGATAGTCTCTTGGCGGTGAGGGTCTTGATTTGAATTGCCGGCGTGAGCCAGTAGCTGGAATGAGGCATCCTCAACACTAACTCCGCTCTCTAGCATCTCAGCTAGGGCATAGCAGATTTCATCCACCCCCTTGCCGTCCAGAATCAGATCGGTAAAGCGGCGGCGGATCTCCAGTGAGCGTTTGAGCTGCCAGTGTTCAATGTTGATGATCCGCTCTATAAGTGGATCGATTAGCTCAATCCAGGGAACCTCGGCAGAGATGGTAAAGAGGGGGAGTTTGAGCCGATTTGCCTCCTCTGCCATCTCTGGAGGCAGTTGATCGAGATAGCGTCCCAATTTGATTACGACCCCTGCCCCTCCAATAGCCGCCATCTCGATGATCAGCGCTATCTGGGCTGATCGATCGTCCCTGATCGGGAAGGTGGTGGTGAGGAGCAGCTCTTGCGGGCCGATTCGGCGTACTGTATCCGGAGTTTCCATGACTCGGACCCATCGAATTCGATGATCGAGCCCCTCAGCTCCGGCGACCAGTTCAGCCTTGGCCAAACCGCCAAATTCCATCGCTTCGCCAACAGTGGGCAGGTGGGCAGGTGAGGGATCGGGCATATTGTATGAGGATCATAGCAGAGATTCTTAAAAACTGTTGTTTAAAGCCAAGTTCGTCGTTTGAAAAATCTCATTGGCCTACTTTTTTCATAGAGATGAGCTAGGATTTGCCTATGGTACGTAAAATGCTGAGAGCTGGAGTAGCGGTCGCGGCCCTCACTGGTGCGGTAGTGGTGGCAATAACCGTTGGCCAGCAGTCGCGCCGACGAAGATCTCTACTTTGGGCTGGCGCTCCCGGGGTGGCGGGGGTGAAGTCTAGCTCTGAGGAGAAGTTGGAGTTTTATCATCTGAGTTCTCGCTCGGTGATCTCGGTTCCGCTCAGTAACGTGAGGAAGCGACGTACAGTGCGGACGAACGAAGGGGGGCAGACTCGGGAGCGCTACTCAGTGGTCTCCACTGCTATGCTCGATGGTCGTCCAGTGCGACTCTTCAAGTTTGTCAGCCGGCAGCAGTTCCAAGAATTAGCAGTTCCGGAGGAGGAGACTGCTTCTTAGGAGGTGGGAGGGATAAGTTTTGTGGCTGGTGCTTGGCTAGCTAACTTCTGATCAAATGTCCATAACGGCCCAGCGGCATTCAGATCAGCGTACATTGCCAGGTAACAATCTTCAAATGACAGTTTGGGATATTTGATGAAAAGCGGTAGCACCTTTTCAAATAACGTTCGGTTACAGTTAATCTTCGTCAAGGCCATTAAGCTTTCGAGAGCCTTGGCCATTTCCCACCGGGTGAAGTCGTAATGTCTGCCTAGCGCGAATATAAGTTCTATGATGGCAGTATCCGCGACATCGAATTGTCCAGAGGCATCTTCGAACAGATTTAGGGCTGCTTGATGTTGATCAGGAACATCATTGAGGATTAACCGGAGCAGGACATTTGTGTCGAGAGAGCCAGAAAGCACCGGCACTAGGAGCGAACTTTCCGGTGCTTCTGATAGTACTCGTCTACATTTAGTAAAGGCTTAGTGCCAGGCTTGATATAGCTACTAATGCGTTCGCTCAGCTCCGCAATACTCGGTGGTTTTGAAATAATCAGCTCGCCTCTGCGGTCATTGAATCTAACTCGCAGTACATCTCCTGCCTTGCCAACTCCAAGTTTGCGGCGTATCGCTACCGGGATGGTCGTTTGGCCTTTGCTGGTTATAGTAATGGTGCTCTCCATGTTCATTACTTTACCATTATTTATTACTAAAGCCAATGAGTAATGAGCATGTTCCCGCCCGGCTTAGTTAGGAGGCACCCCGCCGGCTGAGCTGGGCCACTCGCGGTAAGGTTTCTTGGCCATGTAGGATTGAACTCGGCCGACGTAGGCTTTCCCGCCGTCGTCGAGCCATCTGCCCGACCACCAGGCTCCCACGCAGCCCCAGGTGTTGCCTCGGGATTGGGGCCCGTAGTACATCAACCCTTCGTAGCAGGCTCGCCACACCCCCATCGCCCAATCTGCGTTGTAGGCCGTGCTGTTCTGCGACCAGGGTAGGGTGCCGGTCCACACGGTGGATTTGAGCTGGAAGAGCCCGTAGCTGACTCCGCCATCACTGCGATGTGACTGATACCAATGGCTTTCATCAACCGCTTGGGCACGGGCAACCTCTACCGGATAGCCCCATTTGCAGGCAGACCACTGGATGATTTCGTCGGTGGTTCCGGTGAATTGCCCGTCCACCCGCGTTTTCAGCTGATTAGCTCGGTTGCTGCTCCAGCTCCTGGTGGGGTTTGGGTAGGGTGTTGGTGGAACGGTGTGGTTGGCTTGAGTATTTTCGGGGCGCGGTTCCCATGGATTGCGCTGTACCCTTGCCGTACATTGGGCATCGGAGGGTAGAGCCGAACCGGGAGCCAGCTCACCTGGCAAGACACTCTCCGGGGAGCTGCTTGGTCGAGCCAAAAACACCCCGACCCCTACCGCGATGATCGTTAACACGACTGCTGTGGCTGGCAACCAAAGTTTTTTCATGAACGTTTCCTTTAAGTGGGAGTTGAATTTAGTTGCTGCAGCACGGTATTAAGTACGCCGCCGTGTCTTAGATAGCTGATCTCGGTCGAATTGATAACTGCTGCTGTAGTGTTGAAATGCTTGGGTTGACTCCCCTCGAGGTGGGCCTCGATCTCCACCTTCTGGTTGGGAGTCAGCTGCTCAATTCCTCGGATGAAGAATTTTTCAGCCCCGCTCAAACCTAAGCTGAGAGCCGATTCTCCCGGGCTGAAGAGGAGCGGGATGATTCCCATTCCGATCAGGTTGGAGCGGTGGATTCGTTCGAAGGATTCGGCAATTACCGCTCTTACTCCGAGGAGCTGGGGCCCCTTCGCGGCCCAGTCACGGGAGGAGCCGGAGCCATATTCCTTACCGGCGATGACGATCAGGGGGGTGCCCTCATCGCGATAGCGCTCGGCCGCGGCAAAGATGGTCATCTCCTCGCCCGAGGGTTGATGTCTAGTCCACCAGCCCTCCTTGCCCCCTGCGAGCTGGTTGCGTAGGCGGAGGTTGGCAAAGGTCCCACGCATCATCACCTGATGATTTCCTCGCCTGGAGCCGTAGGAGTTGAAATCGGCGCGTGGCACCTGATTCTCCAGCAACCACTCTCCGGCTGGTGAGCTGGCCGGAATCGAGCCGGCGGGTGAGATGTGATCGGTGGTGACCGAGTCGCCCACCCAAACCAAACAGCGTGCTCCCACCATAGATTCCTCCCCCCGTGTGGGGGAGGGTAGGAGGGGGGGTGGAGGAACGTCTTGCATTTCGAGATGCTCGAAATAAGGTGGTTCCTGGATGTAGGTGGACTTATCAGAGAAGGCGTAGATGTTTCCCGAGTCGGCGCCCATCTCCTGCCAATGATGGTCGCCGGCGTAAATACTTGAATACTCTCGGGTGAACATCTCCTGCTGGAGGGAACTTTCGATCACCTTGGAGATCTCCTGCGGAGTTGGCCAGAGATCATTTAGGCGCACCGGTCTATTCGATTGATCATAGCCTAGAGGATCTCTGCTCAGATCGATGTTTACCGTTCCGGCCAGGGCGTAGGCTACCACCAGTGGTGGCGAGGCAAGGTAGGAGGCTCGGACCAGGGGGTGAATGCGCGCCTCGAAGTTGCGGTTACCAGAGAGTACGGCAGCCACCTTGAGATCTCGCTGACTAACCTCGGCCTCGATCTCCGGAGTGGCTAGGGGACCGGAGTTGCCGATACAGGTGGTGCAACCGTAGCCGACCAGATAGAAGCCAAGCTGCTCCAGATAGGAGAGTAATCCGGCCTGCTGGAGGTAGTCGGTAACTACCCGAGAGCCAGGAGCAAGGGAGGTCTTGACATGTGCCGGCGGTTTGAGACCGGCTTCCACAGCTCGTTGGGCGAGCAGTCCGGCGCCCACCATAACCGAAGGATTGGAGGTATTAGTACAGCTGGTAATCGCAGCAATAACCACCGAACCATGCTCTAACCCACCAGTTGGAGTGGCAACCGCCTCCGGAAACGCTTCAGTAAAGCTTTGCCAAACCCCGGGCAGGGGGACCCGATCCTGAGGTCGACGCGGGCCGGCCACGCTAGGCTCGATTCCGGCTAAATCCAACTCCAAGAGTTGACTGAAGTGGGGCAGGGGATCCTCTGGCCGCCAGAATAGCCCCTGCGCCTTGCAGTATCGTTCGACCAATTCGATGTGCTCCGGCTCCCGGCCAGTTATCCGGAGGTAGTTGAGAGTTTGGTCATCGACCGGGCAGAGGGCGGAGGTGGCGCCGTACTCCGGACACATGTTGGAGAGGGTGGCTCGATCGGACACGCTGAGCGTGGCTAGCCCCGTGCCGCAGAATTCGACAAACTTATTGACCACTCCGTACTGCCGAAGGAGTTGGGTTAGAGTCAGCACCAGATCGGTAGCGGTGGCCCCTGTCGGGAGGGCATTGCTCAGGCGAACCCCAACTACCACCGGGGGCGGAAGGTACATCGGTTGGCCGAGCAGACAGGCCTCGGCCTCGATCCCGCCGACCCCCCAGCCCAGCACCCCCAGTCCGTTAACCATCGTGGTGTGGGAATCGGTACCGACCAAGGTGTCGGGGATAGCCAGGTTATCGCGCAGCTGAACCACCCGGCTTAAATATTCCAGATTTACCTGGTGACAGATCCCCATCCCGGGGGGCACGACTCTCAAGCTGTCGAAGGCCGACTGAGCCCAGCGCAGCAGGGAGTAGCGTTCGCTGTTGCGCCGATACTCCTCTCCGAGATTCTTCTGGTAAGCAGCGTCTGAACCGAAAGCGTCAACCTGAACTGAGTGATCGATCACTAGATCGGAGGGCACCTGGGGGTTGATCTGTCGCGGGTCGCCGCCCCGGCGCGCCACCGCCGCCCGCATCGCCGCCAAATCGACCACCGCCGGCACCCCGGTGAAGTCCTGGAGCAGCACCCGCGACGGGCGGTAGGGAATCTGCTGCCCGATTTGCTCGCCAACGCCCCAATCGGCCAAGGCGATAACGCTCTCTTTATCGACCTGACCAGCGGCCTCCGCTCGGAGTAACATCTCGAGCAGAATCGAGATGGTCTTAGGTAGCCGGCTCAGGTCACGACCATCAGTTCCGGCTTCTAGGCTAAAGAAATCGAATTCGGTTTGGGGCAATCGGCGACGGGTATTGAGCATGGTTAACGCCTCAGCTGCGCTGCCAGTTCGGCAACGCTGTGGTTATTGATTAATTCTTCCAGGCCTTGAGGTAGAGCCTGAGACCAGTTGGTAGGGGTATCTACCCCTGGATAGTTGGGGCGATGATGGCTGCCGACGGCATCCTCCAGGCTGGCGGCGACCAGAGCGCTCGGGGAGCGGGCGAGTCGGTGATAAGCCGCCAATCCCGCCTCGGCAACCGAAGCTGCAGCGGGAATTTGGCAGTGCCGCTGCAGCCGCTCTCTGATTTGGAGGCTGGGGTCAGATTGACTCCAAACTCCGGCTAGGGTGGGTAGGTCGTGAGTAGTGAGGGCGGCCAGCGCCTGAGCCGGATACTCCTCAGGCGGGTGGTCTTCAAACCATGCCAGGCGGTAGGAGAGGATCTGCCGCTGAGCCAACTCCGAGCGCACCTGCTCCTCAACCGTCCCCAAATCCTCGCCAACGATGATCGCTCCGGCGCGTTGGCTTTCCAGGGCTAGAATGCCGAGCAGGTCAGAGTAGGGATAGCGCACGTAGGCCCCTTCCTCGATCCTGGCCTGGCGGGGAATCCAGTAGAGGCGGAAGAGACCCATTACGTGATCAATCCGGAGGCCGAAGCTGTGCTGGAGGTTGGCCTGGAGCATCTGAATGAAAGGTACATAGCCCTGTTGCCGGAGCTTCCAGGGATCGAAGGCCAGAATCGACCAATCTTGCCCCTGAGGTGAGAAGTCATCCGGCGGAGCCCCTACGCTGACTCCTTCGGCGAGACAGTCTTGGAACATCCAGCTGTCGGCCCCCTCCGGATCCGCCCCGACCGCCAAATCTTGGAGCGGGGGCAGCTCTAGGGCGGCGGCGGCCAGCTGCCGCTCGAGGAGCCATTGCAGCCACTGGTGAAAAAGAATCTGTCGCCGCCAACCCTCGTCGGAGATCGGGTGGAGGGCACAGCTAGGGCGCCGATTATGGTTCGGCCAGCTCCGCCAGCTATCACCTAGATGTTCGCTCAAGGCACAGAAGGTGGCGTATTCAAGGAGCCGGGGGCTGCTTGTCTCTTGCCAACTGATGAATTCGGGAGGGGGTGGGAAGGCTGACCAGATCTGTCGCAGGGCAGCCAGCTTCAACTCCAGAACCTGATCGCGATCGATCTCCGGCGCTGAGTTGAGCGCTTCTCCCCGCCGAGCCAAGTTGGCCAGAGGCAGGCCGGCGGAATCGGCTCCGGGGACCTCCTCGATCCGCAGGTAGAGAGGATTGCGGAAGAGGCGGCTGGAGGGACGGTAAGGGCTGCGGCTTTGCGGCGGCCCAGAGCGGTCGGAGTGAAGGGGATTGAGCAGCAGGGTGGTTGCTCCCAGGTCACGACTCCACCGGGCGAGCCGGCGAAGATCGGCGAAGTCACCATGGCCCCAGCTTAGCGATGAGCGGAGGGCATAAAGCTGTACGGCCCAGGCCCAGCCCCGTAGTTCAGTCGGGAGATAGCAGTTGGAGGGGACGATTATCAGCTGTCCTTCCCGATTGTCGTGTCCATAGTAGCGGTGATAACCGAGGGGGAGGGGGAGGGAGAGGTCGGTGACGGAATCGCCGATCTCGGTTACGATCTCGGCCCATTCGGGCCGGTTCAGGGGAGCGCCGACAGTATGGACTACTACCGAGGAGGGTTCTGGCTCTAGCCGCTCTCCAGCCATAATTTGAAGCAGGGAGTCACGGGTTGCTTGAGGAGTAGGGATCCACTCGCCAGAAATACTGTGGTAGCCCGGATCAATTCCCCAGGTGGCAGGGTCAGCCGCGACGGGAGTTGTCATGGCGCTTGGAATGTTCATGTCGGGTGGCAACGATAAGAAGGGCGGCGAAGAGAGTTCCTTCCAGCAGTCCATAGCCGGCCGAACGCCCAAAGGGCTGCATCATCAGGCCGAAGTTGAGCCAGAAGAGGAGCAGGATCATGCTCGGGCCGGCGATCAATACCTGCTTCCAGGTAATCAACTCCTCCCACCATCGAATGAACTTCATAGGCTTAAGTTTGCGCCCCCCGAACCGGGTGGTGCAACCCCCTTAAACACGGTTTTTAATTGGCCGCTGCCTTGGGCAGCTCTCGAGTGTCGACCAGGGTGGGCTCCAGGAGTTGATTGAGGGGTATCAGTCGGGCTGATGGAGAACTCGCCTTCAGCCGTTGCAATCCGGCATCGGGCAGGCAGGCGTAGCAGGCGTCCTGGCGCCGTCGGGATCGAATGCTCTCCCACAGCTCTCGGCATTGGGCTTCGACTACGCTACTTGGGTCGGTGGTGGTGCAGAGGTAGCTCCATCCCTTGAGGCGGACCACCTCGGCGACGTCATCAGTCGACCAACTGATCGATTCCGAGTCGCTGTAACTACCGTTTAGCCTTACCTGGGATTGGATCTCCAGCCAGGCCTCGCCCCACAGCTGAGGGGGATCGGATAATTCCACCACCTTGGCGCGAATCTGGCCGACGGTGGGAGGGAAGGGGCGGCCATCGAAGATGAAGGCGTCAACCGCCGTCTGCACCGCTGCGCTGCTCATATCCTGGAGATAGGGATACCACTCGGCGATGGTGGGGGGGGGTATTGGATGATGGGGCCACATCTTGTTCAGATGAGCACCCAGACGGAGCCATTCGGACTGGGTCATGGGCGTGCCATCTCCAGCTGATTGGCCAGCTGCTCGTAGAGGGTGGCAAATTCGGCCGCAGCCTCTATCCCTCGAGGCGAGCTCGGGGTGGCAACTCCCCGGGCCAGAGTCTGAACCGTGCTATCACACCAGGCCAGGCTCCCGGGCAGAGTGCCCTCCCGGGTGCGACGGCTGAGCAGGCGTCCGACGAGTTCAAGAATCTCCTCTACCGGTACCTCTTCCTGATCTCGTTGCAGCTGGACCCAACCCAAAACTATCGACCGCTCGGCGGCTCGCAGAGGTCGTTTGAGCAGTCGCTCACAGCCCGCCCGAATTTGCTCCAGGCGATCGATCAGGGAGTCGGCTGGGGATTCATCGACGGCTCTGGTCTCAACTGGTATAGGGGTCGGGGATGAAGTGAATTGGGCGAGTCGAGCATCAAGCTGAGAGAGCTCGGTTTGCAGCTCGGCCAGGCCGGCCAGAACGGTTTGCATGTGGTTTCGGATCGCCAGCATTTCGCTCTCTATAGCCGCTCCATCGGGCGGGAACGGAAGTTCAGAACCCAACATATAGACATTGTAGCTCAAATGCCCCAGGCGTTTCTAATAAATTGAGCTGGTCCAGAAGGACGCCGCAATCAGGACGACAGCCGGTATAGTTAACTTCGGTTGTGACCAGGGAAAGTAGACCGACAAGAGGGGTTCCCTCAACTTGAGTCCCGAGGTTATATCCATCCTCCAGCAGCTATGGGCAACGGTCGCCAGATTGGGGCCGCGCGAGGTAATCGACCTGGTGGTCGTCGGCTTCTTCTTCTATCAGCTCCTCAAGCTTTTCAAAGGCACCCAGGCTACTCAGCTGATCGTCGGACTGGCCCTACTCGGTCTCTTGGGAGTGGTTTCGGTGGCCTTGCACCTGATCCTCCTCAGCTGGCTCTTCCAAAATGCCGCCTCGGTAATTGTGATTGCGGTGATCGTCCTGTTTCAGCCGGAGCTGCGCCGAATGCTGGACCAGATCGGAAGGGTACCCCATCTGGGCGGAACCCTAACGGTCAATCATGGCCAACTCTCGACCAGTGCGGCGGCCGAGTCGCTGCGAGCGATCGAGCGTTTTTCCCGCCGTCACAACGGGGCTCTGATCGCCTTCCAGAAAGAGGTCGGTTTGGAGGATTATGCGGAGAGTGGGGTCCGCCTCAATGCCGAGCTCTCGGCCGAGCTTTTGCAGTCCATCTTTTTCCCCACCTCTCCCTTGCATGATGGGGCGGTGATTGTTCAGGGAAGTACCATTTTGGCCGCGGGATGTCTTCTGCCTCTGCCCGAAGAGGGTTCGGTGCGAGAGCGACTTGGCACCCGCCATCGCGCCGCCCTCGGCCTCTCTCTGGTCAGCGACGCGCTTATAGTTGTGGTCTCTGAGGAAACCGGCATCGTCTCGGTGGCCGAAAACGGCAGCATTACTACTAATTTGGATGCCCTTCAACTCCAGAGCGAGCTGGCCACGATACTGGATCCCCCGTTACCGATCGTCCAGCGGGCAGCCCGAATCGGACGTCCCCGAGCCCGGCGATTCCAAGCCAAGTTCGCTGCCATCCGGAAGCATTATCGAAGTAACCAGTGAAATCCAACTACCGTTATCCGGAGCAGAAGTTATGTGTGGAATAATCGGTTACATCGGCCAACGAGAAGCAGCTCCGGTGCTCCTCGAGAGTTTGGAGCGGCTCGAATACCGGGGCTATGACTCGGCCGGGGTAGCCGTGCTTGACGAGAGGGGCGAATACCCGACGGTGACCAAGAGCGAAGCCAAGGTCAACCTTCTGGTTGAGCGATTAGGAGACGACCTGCCCGCCGGGAACCTGGGCATCGGGCACACTCGGTGGGCCACTCACGGTCGACCAACCATAATCAATGCTCATCCCCACACCGACTGCCGAGGGCAGCTCTCGGTTGTCCACAACGGAATAGTTGAGAACTTTGCCCAGCTTCGAGCCGAGTTGGAGTTGACCGGCCACCGCTTCACCTCAGAGACCGATACCGAAGTTTTCCCTCACCTGATCGAGCATTACGATCGGGGAGATCTTCTCCAGGCGGTGCGGCAGGCGCTGGCCCGAGTGCGCGGTACTTATGCACTCGGCTTATTCTCGGCCCACGACCCTGAACTTTTGATCGGGGCCCGACTCAATGCTCCACTGGTGGTGGGACTGGGCGAGGGGGAGTTTTTTCTCGCCTCGGATATCACCGCAATCATTCCCTACACCAAGCAGGTGCTGGTGCTGGGAGAAGGTCAGGTCGTTGCGATCACCCCGTTAGGTGCCACCGTGACCACCCTCGATGGGCACGCAGTAGCACCGCAGATTATTCATGTCGATTGGGAAGTCAGCCAGGCCGAGAAGGGGGGTTATCCCCACTACATGCTAAAGGAGATCCACGAGACGGCAGAGGCGGCGGCAAATGCCTCTCGGGGTCGAATGAATGAATTGGGGGAGGTGTGCCTCGCCGAGTTCGAGATCGAAGCCGCCCGGCTTCGCCAAATCGATGAGCTGCTGCTGTTGGGGATGGGCACCTCAATGCATGCCGCGATGATTGGTGAGCAGGTGATCGAGGAGTGGGTGGGCATCCGTGCCCGGGCGGCCGATTCATCGGAATTTCGCTATCGCCGTTGGCCGGTGAATGAGCGGACCTTGGCCGCCGTACTTACCCAATCCGGCGAGACGGCGGATACGATTGTGGCCTTGCGGGAGGCCCATGAGCAGGGGGCGCTGACCCTGGCCCTGACCAATGTGGTGGCGAGCACCGCGGCGCGGGAGGCGGATGGGACGATTTACCTCCAGGCTGGCCCGGAGATTGGGGTCTGCTCGACCAAGACATTTATCGCCCAACTCCTCTCGCTCTACCTCCTCGCCTTACGGTTGGTTAATGTTCGAGGGAGTCTTACTGAGCAGCGTCAGCAGGAGTTGGCGTTCGGCTTGCGCGAGCTGCCGTCGTTGGTTAGGCGGGTGCTGGACAGTGAGCAGCAAATTGCCGAGCTCGCCGCCCGTTATGCCGATTATCCCAACTTCATTTATGTCGGGCGGGGAGTTGGTTACCCGGTGGCCATGGAGGGAGCTCTGAAGTTGAAAGAGATCAGCTATTTACATGCTGAGGGACTCTCTGGAGGGGCGCTCAAGCATGGGACAATTGCCCTCCTGGAT
>JBOHUW010000024.1:0-11136 GCA_050734895.1 Candidatus Dormibacteraceae bacterium
GACCGCTGGCCTGCTGCCGGGGACGGGTAACCAGAATGCGCACTCCATGTAACGGGCGGCGGGAGAGGGTATCCAAGCGCTCGGCGAGTTCAACTCCCGGTCCGACCACCAGCAGAGCATCGCCGGAAACTCCTTCTCGCTGAGCCATCTCGGTGACCGAAGTCAAGGTGGCCACCACCCGCTTCTGACCGGCCTGTCCGGCTCCCAGCAACAAAGCAGCGGGAGCCTCGTCACTCCAGCCGTGCCGCTGCAAGGCAGCCACGCCAGATTCCCACCATCCATCTGCCAAACGTAAAACCGCGGTGTCGGCCTGCCCTGGCGTGCCCAGGGCAATCGAGGCCGAACGCCCCTCCAGGGTTAAGGGAATTCCGCTCAGAGCGGGCGCGGCGGTCTCCAAAAGGAGGCCCGGGATAACCTCGAAGTCGATTCCTGCTCGCTCCAGGAGCTCCGCCAAACCGGCCCCCTCAGAGAAGGCGTAGGGATCCCCGGCAAAGAGTACCGCCACCCGACTCCCCCCCTGGGCCAACTCCAGCACCTCTGTCGGACCTTGGTAGCGAGCCAAATCGGCGCCGGCGGGGGCGTGATCAAGGATCGCCGGGTCACAACCTTCGGGGTGACGAATTACCTCTGCAACCCCAATCGCCGCTGCCGCCTGAAGCGTCAACAGACGAGGATGGCCAGGCCCGATTCCGATCAAAGTCAGCAAGGCGAAAAACTCAAAAGACCGTTTAAATCAGCGAAGCGGCCAGGCAAAGCCAACCCGTTTAGCCGCCGAGGAGGTCCGTTTGGGTTTACGCATCAAGACCAGATATCCGCTATTCAATGAGATCACCTCGACCAGATCCCACCCCTCAGCCGAACTGCCGTCCAGCAGCTCGACCAGAGAGCTGCCATCCTCCATCTGGTCGGCGCTGAGCAACTCGCTCCGGTGTTCGAATTTCTGCTCGTCGGCGCTGACCTTGGGCACCACTGAAGGGACTTCCTCCCCCAAATCTTCATCCATGGCTCATGATTGTATTGCTTAACGGTCAACCGATTCCGGCACTCTCTGAAATCGTTCCTTAACAGGGCAGATTGGACTTGCCATGGTGCGGGTGGTGGGGGTCGAACCAACACGCTTCCAAGAAGCTCGACTTTTTAAGAGTCGTGCGTCTGCCGATTCCGCCACACCCGCATTAAAACACTAAGTTTAGGCCAGACTCCAGTAACGACGCTCCCACCGCAACAGCGGATCGCCCGTCCGAGCCCCACTTCTCCTTACCGCAGCCACCAGCAGGTCATGATCACCAACCCGGTGTCGCTCAACTAGTTCGCACTCCAACCAGGCTAGGCTCCCTCCCACCACCGGCAGGCCGCCGAGGGTCAGCTGATGTGGAATATCCCTCCATTGGGAATCAACTGCGGGAGCCTGATCAGCGAAGCGCTCGGCCAGGAACTCCTGCTCCCGGGCGAGCAGGCTGACCGAAAAGCTCTTCACCTGAAGCACGACCGACAAGGTACTCGAGAGCCTATCCAGACCAACCAGAACCAACGGGGGCTCCCAGGAGGCAATGGTGAAGCTGGTCGCGGTCATTCCGCGATAAGCCTCGCCATCGCGAGTGGCGATCACCACCACCCCGGAGGCCAATTTGGCCAGCGCGGCCCGAAATTCCTCTTCCATTTCATCCGAGCTTAGCGGCAAACCCTCTCCTCAGGGCACTAAGCTGTTAGAGAGTTTTGGAGGTGGCGACGTAGCCAAGTGGTAAGGCAGGGGTCTGCAAAACCCTTATCGCGAGTTCGATTCTCGCCGTCGCCTCCAAATTTAATTTATTCGGGCGAGAGTTCGCTCGCTCTTAAATGTAAGGAGTTCGCTGATGGGAAGTGCGCGGATTGAGATGCCCCAACTCGGCGAATCAGTTACCGAAGGCACTGTCGACCGCTGGTTGAAACAGGAGGGAGAGCTAGTCCAACGCGATGAACCACTGGTCGAGGTAATCACCGACAAGGTCACCGCCGAGATCCCCTCGCCCTACGCCGGCCGCCTGACTCGAATCACCGCCCTGGCCGGAGAGCGGGTGGACGTCGGAGCCGAACTGGCTCAGATTGAAACCGCGGATGTACTCTCCCCTACTCCCCCACCTTCAGCAGGCGATGAAACCACCTCCACTTCTCTCCCTGAGAATATGGATGAACGAGCTCGCCTCAGCCCAGCGGTTCGTCGCCTGGCCGAAAAAGAGGGAGTAGATTTAAGTCGGGTTAAAGGCAGCGGTGCGCTCGGCCGGATTACTCGAGAAGATGTTCTCTCGTTTCTGGCTGAGGGCTCGTCTGGCACCACTAGAGAGGAGTTGGTGGTATTAACTCCGATGCGGCGGTCGATTGCCGAGCATATGAGTCGGAGTGTGTCCACCTCGCCGCATGCATGGACTCTGCAAGAGGTTGACGTGAGCGAGTTAGTCGCCTACCGAAATGCCTCGAAAGCAACCTTTGAGCAGCGTCACAGCGTCCCTCTGACCTACCTCCCCCTGATCGCCCAGGTGGTTTGCCAGGCGCTCAAAGAATTTCCTTACCTGAACAGCAGTTGGACCCCAGAAGGGATTCTGCTCAAGCGTTATGTCAACCTGGGCCTGGCCGTCGCCCTGCCCGAGGGACTCATCGTCCCGGTGATTAAAAATGCCGACCAGATGGAGTTGGTCGACCTGGCTCGTGCCATCCACGACTCGGTCTCACGAGCCAGATCAGGCAAGCTTCGCCCTCAGGATGTCGAAGGAGGCACCTTTACCCTCAACAACACCGGAGCCACCGGCTCGGTGGCCAGCTACCCGATTATCAACCAGCCGCAGGCGGCCATTCTCACCACGGAGGCGATTGTCCGTCGACCGGTAGTGGTCGGCGAGGAGATGGTAATCCGTCATCTCATGAACGTCTGCCTGGCTTTCGATCACCGTATGTTGGACGGTATGATGGCCGGTCAATTCTTAACCTTTATCAGGGAGCGCCTATTCTATGCCCCAAATAACCCAAGTTAACCGTCGGCTCCCGGAGTGGATCAGGGTTCGGGTTCACCAGGGCGAGCACTATCGGGAACTCAAGGAGTTAGTGCAGGCCCGCCAGCTGAACACAGTTTGCGAGGAGGCGCACTGTCCCAACATCTATGACTGCTGGAATCGCCGAACTGCCACCTTTATGATTTTGGGCGCCGTCTGCACCCGGGCCTGCCGCTTCTGCGCGGTTATCTCTGGCCGCCCCACCGAGTTGGACATCGGCGAGCCGCTCCGAGTTGCCGAAGCGGTGGCCCAACTCGGTCTTCGTCATGCGGTCATCACCTCGGTCGATCGGGACGATCTGGCTGATGGTGGATCCGAGATCTTCGCCCGCACCATACGAGCCACTCGTCGCCTAAGCCCGCAAACTTCGATCGAGGTGCTTACCCCCGACTTTCAAGGTGATCAGGCGGCGATCAGGACGGTGGTGGCGGCCGGTCCGGAAATCTTCAACCACAACACCGAAACCGTTCCTCGACTCTATAAGAGCATTCGGCCTCGCTCAATCTACCGCCGCACTCTGGAATTGCTTGGCTACGTTAAACAGCTGGCGCCCACCACCGTAACTAAATCCGGGGTCATGGTTGGGCTGGGCGAGACCCATGAGGAGTTACTCCAAGTCTTTCGCGATATGCGCCAGCAGGAGATTGATGTGCTGACTGTCGGCCAGTATCTCAGGCCGTCGCTCAAACATGCCGAAGTGAAGCGTTATTATCCTCCGGAGGAGTTCGAACAGCTGCGCGAGGAGGCGCTAAAGATGGGATTTGAGCACGTCGAATCCGGTCCCCTGGTGCGCTCTTCCTACCACGCTGACGAGCAGATCCCGGTTAGTCGTCGCGCTGCCCTTGCCCAGCGTAGCGACTCTTAGCTCTCCCCCAGAACGTTCTATTCTTCAACTATGGGGAGCTTGCTTAGAACCTACTGGTTGGGAAGAATCGATTATCGAAAATGTTGGGACCTGCAACGCGCCATGGTTCAGGCGATTATGGCCGAACAGCTGCCGGACAGCCTGCTCCTGCTGGAACACCCTCCGGTTTTCACCATGGGACGTCGAGGCGGAACAGAGAACCTAAGATGGAGCGTCGAGGAGTGCGCCGAGCGGGGGATTGAGGTGGTTTGGTCGGATCGTGGTGGAGATATTACCTACCACGGCCCCGGCCAGCTGGTTGGTTATGGACTGCTCAATCTGCGCCAGCGGGGAATCGACATTCTCACCTACATTCGCCAGCTCGAAACCTCCCTCATCGAATATCTTGCTCAGCTGGGAATTACTGCATGGCCTGGAGGCCACGGCTTAACCGGAGTTTGGAGCCAGGGAGAGGCAGCGCAGGCGGAGAAGGTGGCGGCCATCGGGGTACGCTTCAACCGGCGACGAATCACCAGCCACGGCTTTGCCCTTAACCTAACTACCGATCTGAATACCTTCAACAACGGAATGGTTCCCTGCGGGTTAGAAGGCCGCCAGGCCACCTCGGTCGCCGCGCTTGGTGGGCCCCGAATAATCGTTCAGAAGGCGGCTCTCGAGTATGCCCCCCACTTTGCCCGCATCTTCAATCTCCACCTGGAGTGGAGTGATTCAGCCGAACTCGAAATCCTTCCATCTGCACCTGAGGCGCCAGCCATGCCGGCCCCTCTGCCTATGCTATGAAAATTTTATTAATCTTTGAGGTTTGTTCAACGCATCTGTTAAATCACGCCATCCGAGCACCTTGGCATTGGCATCAATGGAGCAACTCTCCGGGGTGGTTTCAGGGGTACGGGCACCTCATGTTCCACTTCATCACCTATCACCAAGCCTTGGGCCTGTTCGTGTTTATCTTTGCCGAAGAGTTGGGTATTCCCCTACCCGCCCCTGGCGACGCGGCTATTGCCTATGCAGGTTATCTGACCACCATTGGAGGAATGTCCTCCTTCTCGGCCTATGCGGCGGTGATTTTGGCGGCAAGGAGCGGCAGCTTCCTCCTGCTGAACATCTCCCGCCGTCTCTCCCATGCCTTCCTTAACCGCTTTGGAGCCTACATCGGGCTGGATCGAGACCGGATGCTCCGAGCTGAACGTGCCTTCCGAAAGTGGGGGCCGTGGACCATCATCATTGGACGACAGATTCCGGGAATGCGAGCCATCATCACCGTTTTATCCGGCACCTTCGATGTGCCGACAAAAGTTTTCGTGCCCTGCGTCGCCCTCTCTTCAGCAATCTGGGCAGTCATCTTCATCGAGTTGGGTCGCCTGCTAGGACGCCACATCCGAGCCTTCTTTCATCTTGTTCCATCTCACCTACTACCTCTTTTCCTGGTGCCACTGGTACTAATAATCACGCTATACATGGTCTACGAACATGCCTGGCGCCCCCACCACAAGATCTCTCTCGAGCAAGAAAATCAAGCAAAGAATGAATAACTATTGACCGATCGGGGTAGTTGTAATAGTGATGCCAAACAGTGGGAAGGAGAGCAACAACCGACAGTCATCCGGGGCAAAATGTGATACCATTTCTGTCATGCAGGAGGGAAAAGAAGAGCTCTTGGTACGACTTGACACGATTCTTCCAGCCGAGGAAGAGGTCGAAATCCTGCCTGATTTCCCGGCGCAAATGGAAGGGCGGAAGGTGTGGGTAACTGCCGTACTCTCGCGCACGGCGGTGATCGAGCCCACTCCGGGGGAACCGAAAGTACTAGTTAACAGGAAGGAGATTCTGGTCGATCCACAGTTAATTCGGTATGGTCCCATAGCCGCCCGGGCGGCAGCCAAGCGAGGTCGAGAAGCCGCCCGACGAAATCGGGCTTCACGAAGTCAGCATAACGCTGCCTGATGCCGATGGTCGATGAGCAAGGGATAGTGCGTGAAAGCCATCGGGATATTCTTGAGGCAAGGGGATTGGCTTATATTGCAACGATCGGGCCAAAACAATCCCCGCAGGTCAGCCCGACCTGGTATTTGTGGGATGGAGAGAAGCAACAACTGCTCATAAGCTTGACCACAAATCGTCAAAAATACCACAACCTGAAGAGAGAACCGCGCCTGGCCATCTGCCTTATGGATCCGGAGAATCCTTATCGCTACATAGAGATGCGGGGGAGCGTTGAGTCCATCGAGGCCGATGAGAACCACCGCCTGATTAATGCCCTCGCGAAGAAGTATCTCGGCAAAGACGAGTTTCCAGAGTACGTGCAAGGCGAGGTTCGAGTTGTGGTTCGCATTGCTTCGGAGCGCGTCATATGCTTCGAGCTGGGTTAATGCTAAACTTCCTTCAGTAAGTTAACCAATTCTTCCTTCCTAGCCCTTGGAGATTCTTAATGAATAGCACCGCTGAACTCATATGTCTGGATACAATTGAAGCCCCGGAAGACAAAGAGGTAGGTGGCGGCTTTAGCGCAATGGTAGAAGACCAGGAGGTCGAGGTCCGTGCTGTCCTAGAGCGCACCGCCGTAGTCGAGTATCCCGGAGGAAAGCGGTGCGTAGTTCGGAAGAATATCTGCTTCGTCGAGGAGAGCACGGTGCCTTTTGTCACCGGCAACCCCCACACCGGCGTGGGACCCAGGCAGTGGCGCCGTCTACCCGGCAAACCCCCCAAGCCCATGACCGCCGCCCAAGCTGCCGAATCTTAGGGGGCGGTTAGCTCAGTTGGTCAGAGCGCCTCGCTTACACCGAGGAGGCCGGGAGTTCGAGTCTCTCACCGCCCACCAATTGCCCTATTGCGCGAACTCCTCCATCTGGGGGAGTTGAACTAGGCATCGAAGTTCCTTGCTGAGGAACGCGAAAGATGGGAATTAAGGTGTCGCTAGTCAAGATCTTTATCTCCTGTTATTCAGTCTCGCTAAAATCTAGATTGACCGGCTCTTCCGGCAATAAGTTCGATTGGTCGGTGGTTGGCACATCAGCTCCAACTGTTTCGAACTTGGTATCTGCAATCCAGCCGTCTCCGTGACCGGACAATAAGGCTCCAAATGAGATCCCACTCGCCTTTTCTGAAACCTCAAGGACCACCTCGTACCGAGACCACTCCGTCGTTCCCTTTATAGGCCGGTTCTGCATGTTATCGAAGGCCAAAGGCGATGTATCCTCAACCCCGTCAACTCGCATCAAAAGTCCTACCCAGCCTACGTTTTCAGTTTTTATTGATGCCGAGAATCGGACGCGATGTGAGCGGTATTTTGTAGGGCTGATCGATTGCATGACGGTGCCAAACCCGGTCTGTTTTTTCGTTATACAAGTAAGCCGTGCAGCGGGCTTGCCATGGTAGCCATTCTGAACGACAGCAAGCTCGTAATCAGCGGGGTGACTCCCTGCTAATGCTGTATCAGGCTGCGTTCGCCCGGTTGAGCGTGCCCGGCCGGGCGGCTTGGTCTTCGGGTTCTGATCCGTGAGACTGGATCGATGATGACGAGGGCAAGCGGCGGCTGCGGATCGTGCGCCGGGGCACCGGGTCGGTGGTGACCTGGAGGCGGGCGCAGATGGTGCTGCCCTCGGCCCAGAACATGGAGGTCGCCGGCCTCGCGAGGGTGGCGTTCACTAGCGAGGACCGCGTGCGCGACGTGATCCACAACTTCAACGCCGACGGCGAGGCGGAACCCCGCGAGGGCGAGCCTGAGGTGATGATCTGCGTCGACGAATTCGGGCCGCTGAATCTGCAGCCCCGTCCGGGCAGGGCGTGGGCCGAGGCGAACAACGTCGAGATCGCCTATCCCCCGACCAACAACTCCTGGCTCAACCGGATCGAGGCCCAGTTCACAGCCTTACGCTACTTCGCCCTCAACGGCACCGACCACCAAACCCACCAGCAGCAGGGCAGCATGATCCGCCGCTACATCACCTGGCGAAACCGGCACGCCGAAGACCTTCAGCTACGCCGCATAGTCGACCGGGCGAACGTAGCCTAATACGGCGCTAGCACCGACTCAGGCAGTTGATCCGCATCCGAACGCCCATGCCACCATCAGCGGGAACTCTCCTTGCCACAGCGCGGTGCCGTGTGACGCGACCCGCTCGCTCATGACGACGTCCGCACTCGCATCGCGCAGCGCGGCCGCCCACCGGTTCGCGTTGTCGAGGAAGAACGGCTCCAACGTGCCAGCGACGAGATATACGCGCGGAATCGGACCCGGCATCTCGCCGGGCGGCTTGTAACCCCCGCCCGGCGAGCCGGAGAAGACCGCACCGTAGACGTCGGGATGCCGAAGCCCGAGGGCGAGCGCGAGCTCTCCGCCCGCCGAGACACCAAACACCGCGGTCCGTTCGACGGGCAGCGCGACTCCGAAACGCGAATGCACCCATCGGCGGACGTCCTTAACGAAGAACTCCTCGTGCGCCACGAACCGTTCCGCATCAAAGACCGGCGAGTACTCATGGAGCCGCGACATCTCATCGGCCAGCCCGTGAACACCGACGATCATCGTGGGCGGGACGTCTGCCGCCTCGAGGAACCCGCCCCACTGCGAGATCCGCTGACCGTCACCAGCGAAGACGACAGCCTCCGCTGGTTCTGGCGGGACGTATACCGCCACCCGCCGACCACCGTCGTAAGCGAGCGTCTCGGTGACGAGCTCTCCCACCATCGGGTCGGCGCACGCCGGTTCCGGCGGTGGTTCGGGACCGCGTGCGCCCGTGGCTGCTTGGCCACCCATGTTCTTCACACCTCAAACCTTGAGAACTACGAGGCAAACATTACCTGACACGGCACTAGAAACCAACCTTTCATTATCTTTCTCCTTAATGTTGCTCTAGAACGATGAAGCGAGCTCTTCACCGTTCCATCACTGATTCCAAGAATCTCTGCTATCTGGCGCAGCTCAAGGCCCTTGTCTCAGCTTGTCGCCGACGCAACTCTGATCGAGCCAAATTGCCCGCCACGGTTGTGATCCATCCATTCCACGATACAATGACCTGACCAGCCACGCTTCTTTGCCAAGCTCGGATCAGCGCCTCTTGAACCACACATCTTCAGCCGAAACGTCCCCTTGAACTCCCCCTACCAGCTCCAGCAGTCTCATCAGACAGCCTACCCGGTCGTACTCCAACCAATACCTTCCCGAATCAGCTGCCTCCATACCTTCTCTACGCCATAGACCGAGAAGTTATCCCTGTCTGGGGTGTATCCGGCGACGACTTGTTCTAGCTTAAGGAATAAGCCGTCCGCTCATAGTAGAGAGAAGACTTTGCTGATGACTAAATTTGCAGCGATCTCGACACTATATCTCGGTGGCCAGCTGTTAACCAGAGGAAACAGATCATTGCAAAACTCCTCATCGATAACCTTGCGTTGTAAGTTCTGGGTAGCAGTTACGGTGGTCAGACCAACAGGGCGGTAAGGCGCGAAGGCTGCTATGATTTGCTTCGCCTCGAGTTGCATTTCAGTCATGGCAAGCCATAGATCGAACAGATCACGTCCCTTTTTTCGCTGATACAATGCGCGGACCTTAGTGGCCATGAGCTCCGCAGTCGTGAATGTTCGCACCTGAGCCCCACCTTCAAACCATTGGGATGAAACAGCAAAAGGTGCTGTAATTATAGGCTCAGCAGATGATCGCTCGTAAGTATTGGCTTCCACCTTGATGCGAATTCTTACTCCATCAGATGACATCGTACGAAAGTACACTTTCGGATGCTGGCTGATCCTGGTGTTGATTTCAAAGCCTAGTTGTTTACCAAGATCACACAAGGCCTTAGTGAATGGCTGGATCCCACCCGCCGTAGATCGGACATAATCGAGATCTTCGCTGTAGCGGCGTGGTTTCTCTAAGTGCAGCTTATGCAAACAAGTACCTCCCCGGAAAATTAGCTCTTCACCAAGGTATGGATGATTGGCAATCTCGATGATCAGTCGAGAGAGTAGTAGATCTTGTTCGATCTGCGTCCGAGTCGGCCAAGGTCTGACGTTTCCCCATTCAGTAATTGCGGGATTGGGGATCACAGATCAGGGTCCACTTGAGTATTAATGATTAATTGCCAAATACTATTGTGAAATCCTCGACGGGGACCAGTGGGAGAGAGTTTGAATGGTCCGAGTGATTGACTCGCTTGGATATGAGCCCGGATAGGATCGAGGTCTACTTTGGCATCGGTGAGTTCTAGCAAATATCCCAATCGACGCGAGGCAGTGGCCGGGAACTGAGTCGCCAGCTCGGCTAGAGTATCACCGTTCAGGCCAGGTTCGCTAGCCAATTCAGCGATAACAGTAGCTGCATTGCTAAGCCCGGCTGAAAGTCGAGGCTCATCGACAAGGTCCAGAGCAGTTAATTCCGGTATAGCCATCCATGCTTTACCTGTTGGAGTTGGATGTTGAATCCTAGGTAGACTATTGAGTTTTGAACGTGTAGTAAACTGCAATTCGACTCGCTTCAGCTTTCGCGATGCTGTATGCTGATCGACCGCGACCTGGAAAACTTGTGGCCTTTGATGAGCGGCCCCGAAAATCTCTGCTGCCGATAGCCACCCAATATAATATGAACGACCTAAGTGTCGCATTAGGTCATCCACAAAGTGTAGAGCTGGAGTTACACCCCAAGTACGAAATTCCGGAGGAATCGGAATCCACAGCCCCCGACTTGGACTAAAAAGTCGATTAGTGACAACCTGCCGATTCAAGCGCACCGGGACCTGTTCAACTGGAACACTTAGCAATTTTGACGCCTGAATAGTTGTCACTGATGTCTTGCCATGCGCCAGCAACCAATCAGCAAAATCTCGTGCCGAAACAGCAATTTTTTTCTGCATTAAACTTGGATATTATAACAGTTTTCGTAATGACGACCAATTTTAACGCACTCGTTAGTCAGTGGAGTTTGCAGGTTTCTGAGATGATTAAGCGGCTTCGGCCAATACGTTGAGAATGGAGTTAGAAATTTCGGGCGGTAAGGTCTGCAAACCGGTTGTGGCAAAAATAGCGTGGCGCCAATTCTCACGACGGAGGGCAGCGAGGGCATCGGCGAAGGAGGGGGTGAGTTTAGAGGTATACCAAGGCCGTTCTGGCCAGGTGGGAGGGGCGTTGTTAAGAGCAACGTACCAGTGCCAGACGGCGGCGTAGAGCCAGACGGCGAGGGAGACGATGCGCTCGGGTCCAAGGTGTATCCAGGACTGGGGGTCCTGGGCGCCGAGATACTGCTTTAAGTTGCGGTTG
>JBOHUW010000025.1:0-10867 GCA_050734895.1 Candidatus Dormibacteraceae bacterium
CCAGATGATTTCAGGACTCCTGCGCACTCCACTTTATCCCTGTCATGTAGCCACCAAGGCCCGGATGGTTCCATTCGCCGGGTGGGAGATGCCCCAGCAGTATCACAGTGTTAAAGAAGAGCAGCTCGCGGTCAGAGGTGGAGTTGGGCTCTTTGACATCAGCCATATGGGGCGGCTACTGGTCCGCGGTGATGGGGCGGGTGAATATCTCCAACGGATGACCACCAATGATCTCACTCGAATCGGAGAGGGGAAGGCTCAATACACCCTGCTCTGTAATCTAGACGGGGGAATTATCGATGATCTGCTGGTCTATAAAGGCCAGCCGTGGCGGGTGGTGGTCAACGGCGCCACTCGGGAGAAAGACCTGGATTGGCTGCGTTCGAGGTTACCTTCGGCAGTGGAGATCTCCGACGTCACCGAAGAAACGGCTCTTCTTGCCCTCCAGGGGCCGGGCGCGGCAAGGCTGTTAACCACATTGGGAGTAGATGTTAAAGAGCTGGTCAGCTTCGGCTTCTCCGATTTTGCCTTAGCCGGAACTTCAGTATTGATCTCACGCACCGGCTATACAGGTGAGGATGGATTCGAGATCTGGTTGGGGGCTTCCAAAGCGGTGGAGATCTGGCAGCTGCTCGTCGAGGCGGGAGCAGTGCTCTGTGGGTTGGCTTGCCGGGATATCTGTCGACTGGAGGCCGGATTGCGGCTCTACGGATCAGATATGAGTGAGCAAACCAACCCCTTTGAGGTCGGCTTGGGGTGGACGGTTAAACTTAACCAATCAGAGGATTTTTGCGGCCGCTTGGCGCTGCTCGAGGCAAATCGTCTGCCTCCCCGTCACCTCATCGGAATCCAGGGAGTTGATAAGCTGATTCCTCGAGCCGGCGAGCGGCTCAGTCGTGGTGGAGAGGTGGTTGGGAAGGTAACCAGTGGAACTTTTTCCTTCAGTTTGAATAAGGGGATTGGGATGGCGATGATAGATGAGCAGATGATTGGTCCGGAGAAGCGGTTGGAGTTGGAATCTCACGGACGCCCAGGTTACTGTCAAATAGTGGAGCTGCCCCATCTATCCCGTCGGAGACCTAACAGATGAGTGAGCGTCGCTACAGCGAAACCCATGAGTGGGTGAGCTTGGATGGCGAGGTAGCCTTGATCGGGATCACCGATTTCGCTCAGGCCGAGTTGGGCGACGTGGTTTATGTTGAAATGCCCCCGGTAGGAAAGCATCTCCAGTCGGGAGAAAATTTTGGCGTTATCGAATCGGTCAAGGCGGCTTCCGACCTTATCTCTCCGATTGATGGCGAGGTGATAGAGACCAATCCTCGGCTTGCCGATCGGCCCGAACTGGTTAACCAAGATCCCCAGGGTGAGGGTTGGCTGATCAAGGCGAAAGTTACGGCTCCCCTCGGTGCACAGCTGTTGAATGCCACGGCCTATCAGGCGCTGATCGAGAATGGCCACTGATGCCCTACCTGGTTCACGATCCAGCTGATCGCCAGGCCATGCTGGCGGAGATCGGAGTTGCCTCGATGGAGGAGCTGCTGGTTGATATTCCGGCCTCCCTCCGCCGTCAGCCGATCAATTTGCCGGAAGGGCTCTCCGAACTGGAGGTGCTTCGGGAGATCGAAGCGCTCGCCGGGGAAAATCGGATTTATGCCGACCGCCTAACCTTCCGCGGCGGAGGCGTATACCGTCGCTTCATTCCCGCCGCGGTGGCCGCGGTCATCGCCAAGCCGGAATTTGCTACCGCCTACACTCCCTACCAGGCCGAAGCCAGTCAGGGAACCCTGCAAGCGATGTTCGAGTATCAGACCCTGATCGCCGAACTCACCGCTCTCGATGTGGCCAATGCCTCCCTCTACGATGGAGCCACCGCCCTGGTCGAGGCGGCGATGATCGCCGTGGGACATACCGGTCGGAAGCGGGTGGCGGTGCTCTCCTATCTACACCCCGAATACCTTGAGGTGCTTCGCTGCTATGGTGAGGGTCAGGGATTTGAGGTCGACGTACTCGATCCCTCCGATCGGCCGAACGAAGATCATGCTGCCCTCCTCTGGCAGCAGCCGGATTGGCTGGGTCGGCTGCACGCCGATCCGCAAACGTTGAGTGAGCTGGCCCATCAGGTGGGTGCGCTGGCGGTAGTCAGCGTCGATCCGATTAGCCTGGCCCTACTCTCGGCGCCGGGCGAATATGGGGCAGATATCGCGGTGGGTGAAGGCCAGCAGTTGGGCATGCCCCCCCTCTTCGGCGGTCCTCACCTCGGTTTTATTGCCTGTACCTCAGAGTTGGTGCGGCGGATGCCCGGCCGGCTGGTCGGCCAGGCCGAGGATGAGTCAGGTCGGCGGGGTTTTGTCCTCACCCTCTCCACGCGGGAGCAACACATCCGGCGGGGTCGAGCCAGCTCCAACATCTGCACCAATCACTCGCTCTGTGCCCTGGCCGCCAGTGTCTATCTCACCTATATGGGTGCCGAGGGGTTGGAGCAGGTGGCCACGATAGGAGCCCAGCGCGCCCACGCCTTGGCCGAGCGCCTGGTTGAGCTGCCGGGAATCGAGTTGGCCTTTCCCGAACACCACTTCCTCAATGAATTTGCCCTCCGGGTAAATGATCCGGAGGCGCTCCTTACTCGGCTGAATCGAGTTGGAATTTTAGGAGGATTGAGGGCCGAGCGGTGGTACCCGGAGCAGCGTTCGATCTTGCTTTTCTGCTGTACTGAGGTCAACGATCCAGCGGCAATCGACCAGTTAGTGGAGATAGCGGCTGATGAGTAATCAGGATTTTGAACCGCTCTCCTTTGAGCAGAGCCACTCCGAGTTGGCTCCGCCCCGTCTGCCCGTGGCCGGAGTGAGCAGTAACTTTACTCTCCCCGCGCAGCTCCGTCGTCGCCGCGCTCCCCATCTGCCTCGACTCAGCGAGCCGGAAGTCATGCGGCACTACAGCCGGCTGGCCTCCCGCAACTTCTCGATCAGCGAAAACTTCTATCCCCTGGGCAGCTGCACGATGAAGTACAACCCGGTGGCCAATGAGGTAGCAGCCAACCTCTCGGGCTGGACGGGCGTGCATCCCTATCAGGAAGAAAGCACCTGCCAGGGAGCGTTGGCCTTGCTCTGGCGGTTGGAGCGGGCCCTGGCGGAGATTTCGGGCATGGAGCGAGTTACCCTCCAGCCGGCGGCCGGAGCCCACGGCGAGTGGACGGCGCTACGCATGATCCAGGCTTACCATCGCTCCCGCGGCGAGGAGCGAGACACCGTACTGGTGCCTGACTCGGCTCATGGTACCAATCCGGCCAGCGCCGCACTCTGTGGCTTCCGGGTAGTCGAGATCCCCTCCCGGGCAGATGGACGACTCGATCTCCAGGAGTTGGAACCCCAGCTTTCGCCTCGGGTGGCGGCGCTGATGCTGACCAACCCCAACACTCTGGGGTTATTCGAACGAGAGATTGGGCGGATAGCCGAGTTGGCCCATGGCTGTGGGGCCAAGCTGTATTACGACGGAGCCAACCTCAACGCCTTGGTCGGCCTCTGTCGACCGGGGGATATGGGTTTCGACGCGGTGCACATGAATCTCCACAAGACCTTCACCACCCCTCATGGCGGTGGTGGTCCGGGGTCTGGGCCAGTTGGGGTAAAGGCGGAGTTAGTCCCTTTTCTGCCTCGGCCGACAGTGGAGTATGAGGCGGGACGATGGCGCCTGGATTACGATCGGCCGGAGTCGATCGGTCGGGTGCGGAGCGGCGTGGGCAACTTCGGTATCCTTGTTCGTGCTTACGCCTACATTCTGGCCATGGGGCGGGACGGCCTTGCTCAAGCTGCCCAGGATGCGGTCCTCGCTGCCAACTATCTCCGCACCCGAGTTGAGCCGCTGCTGGAAATTCCGCATCAGGGGCCGTGCATGCACGAGTTCGTCGCCTCGGTCCGGCAGCTGGGAGCGGTTGGCATTACGGCGATGGATATCGCCAAGGCACTCCTCGATTGCGGTTATCATGCCCCGACCGTCTGTTTCCCGCTGATCGTCCCTCAGGCGCTAATGATTGAGCCGACCGAGACCGAGAGCCGCTCCACCTTGGATGCCTTCGCCGTCGCCCTGGCCAAGATAGTCGAGTTAGCCAAGCAAGAGCCGGCCCAGCTGCGCCAGCGCCCCCGTAACCTACCGGTGGGAAGGCTGGACGAGGTGGCCGCTGCCCGCCGTCCAGTGTTGCGCTGGACTCCACCCCTCCCTAAGAAGAGCAACCCCCAGCCAGAGCTGGTTGGCGGGGAGCCTTCGCGCGCGATCAGTTAATGTTAGCCTCCAGGCAAGAGACAAATCGCGTAGAATAAAAGATGTTATTTTTGTGGTTTCTTCCGTTCAAAATGTTCTAAGATGACTCCCCTCCCGCCAGCGAAGCGCGATTTGGCGCAGGAATTGCGACCTACTCGAACGATCCAGGCCAAGCCGTTGGGTGCTGATGTTGCCTATTCGGCCGATCAGATCCAGGTCTTGGAGGGGCTGGATCCAGTTCGCCGTCGGCCGGGGATGTACATCGGTTCCACCGATTCTCGTGGTTTACATCATCTGGTTTGGGAGCTACTCGACAATTCGGTTGACGAGGCGTTGGCCGGAGAGTGCGATCGAATCATCATCACCTTCCATGAAGATGGTAGCTGTTCGGTGGCCGATAACGGCCGGGGAATTCCGGTTTCCCTTTACCGCCAGGAGCAGCGTTCCGCATTGGAGGTGGTTCTCACCGTGCTCCATGCCGGAGGCAAGTTTGGCGGTGGGGGCTACAAGGTCTCGGGGGGCCTTCACGGAGTTGGTCTCTCGGTGGTAAACGCCCTCTCCGAGCGCCTCCATGTGTGGGTTCATCGAGATGGTGGGGAGCACTTTCAGGAGTATCGAAGGGGGGTTCCCCAGGCTCCGGTAAAGCGAATCGGGAAGAGCGCTCGCCGGGGCACGATCGTCCGCTTTTGGCCGGATCCGGAGATTTTCCCCGAGGCGACCTTCGATCACGAGCTGATCGTCAATCACCTACGGGAGATTGCCTTCCTTAACAAGCGGTTGGCGATCGTCTTCGCCGAGGAGCGGTCGGGCAAGGAATATACCTTCTACTTCGAGGGGGGAATAGTCTCCTTCGTCAAGCATCTGAATCGAGGCAAGGGAGTGGTCAACCAGCCCCCCTTCTACGTCGATCGAGAGATCGACGACGCCCAGGTGGAGATTGCCTTTCAGTACAACCAGAGCTTTCTGGAGACGGTGCTCGCCTTCGCCAACAATGTCCACACTCCGGAGGGGGGAAGTCATCTAACCGGATTCCGCTCGGCGCTTACCCTGGCCCTCAACCGCTATGCCCGGAAGGCCAGCCTGCTCAAGGAGGCTGATCCTAACTTGAGCGGAGAGGATGTTCGCGAAGGACTGACCGCGGTAATCAGTGTCAAGTTGCTAGAGCCTCAATTCGAGGGACAGACTAAGACCAAGTTGGGCAATCCCGAGGTACAGGGGCAGGTTTCAGCGGTGCTGGCCGAGGGGTTAGCCCAATATTTGGATGAGAATCCCGCCGAGGCAAGGCGGATCGTCGAGAAGTCACTGACCGCGGCCAGGGCGAGGGAGGCGGCCCGCAAGGCGCGGGACCTGGTGCAGCGGAAGTCCTTTCTGGAGAGCTCTACCCTTCCCGGTAAATTGGCCGATTGTTCGGATCGTGATCCACACAACTGCGAGCTCTACATAGTCGAGGGGGATTCGGCCGGTGGTACGGCTAAGGCCGGGCGTGACCGCCGCAACCAGGCCATCCTGCCGCTGCGCGGCAAGATTCTCAACGTCGAGAAGGCCCGGCTGGATCGGGTGTTGACCTCAGAGGAGATCCGCAACCTGATCACCGCCTTGGGGACCGGGGTGGGTGAACGCTTTGAATACGGAAAACTGCGTTATCACCGTATCATCACCATGACCGATGCCGATGTTGACGGGGCGCATATCCGGACTCTTCTCCTAACCTTCTTTTACCGTTACTTCCCCGAGCTGATTGACCGAGGTCATGTGCATATGGCCCAGCCTCCGCTTTACAAATTGACCAAAGGGAAGAACACCGCCTGGGTTTACACCGAACAGGAGCGGGAGCGAGAGGGGAAGCGGATGGGCAAAGGGGTGGAAATCAGCCGCTTCAAGGGGTTGGGTGAGATGAATGCCGATCAGCTGTGGGATACCACTATGAATCCCCAAACTCGCACCCTACTGCGGGTGGAGGTTGCAGATGCGGCCGCGGTTAACGAAACCTTCGAGAAGCTGATGGGAGCGGAGGTCGAACCGCGCAAGAAATTCATTCAAGCCCATGCCAAGACAGTGCGCAATCTGGACATCTGAGATGAAAATAAAAGCAGGCTCAAGCATCCAGTGAGAATTGCGCTTGATGGGATGGGTGGAGATAACGCCCCCGAGCAGATCATCCAGGGCGCGGCCCTGGCGATGGGAGAGTTGGGGGTGGAGGTGACGGTGGTTGGCCTGCCGGAGCAGATTGAACCTCACCTCAAGCATTATTCAGGCCTCAAATTCCTTCCCGCCAGTCAGGTGGTGGGGATGGATGAGCACCCCTCCAGCGCAGTTCGTTCAAAGCCTGATTCCTCGATGGCCGTCTGTGCCCGATTAGTTCAGGAGGGAAAGGCAGAGGCGTGGGTTTCCGCCGGCAATTCAGGGGCGGTTATGGCCACCGGGCTGCTCGTCCAGGGGCGCATTCGAGGGGTGGAGCGACCAGCCCTGGGCAGCATCCTTCCCACCCTGGAACAGCCCTGCTATTTCCTCGATATCGGGGCCAACGTCGATTCCAAGCCGGAATATCTAATCCAATTCGCTCGCATGGGTTCGCTCTTCTCGTCCCAGGTGATGGGCCGGAACAGACCGCGGGTGGCTCTCTTGGCCAACGCGGAAGAAGATGGGAAGGGCAACCAGCTGTTGCGGGCGGTCAATCAGAGGCTGCGGGAGCAGGGCGATGGCCTCAACTTCATCGGCAATATCGAACCCCAGGCGATGGTTCACGGGGCGGCTGATGTGGTGGTGGCCGACGGGCTGCTCGGCAATGTCACGATTAAGATGGCCGAGGCGGCGGTGGAGATGATCCTCACCGCCCTGCGGCGAGAGGTGCCGCGGACGATTGCCGGTAAGGTAGGGGGAGTTTTGATCTCTTCAGCAGTACGGCGAATTCGGCAACAGCTCGACTGGCGGGAGTATGGTGGGGCCCCATTAATGGGCATCAATGGGGTGGCAGTGGTGGCTCACGGTCGCTCCGATGCCAGGGCGATTCGGAGTGCGATCCGGGTCGCAATGCAGACCAGTGAGGCGGGTTTGGGGCAGAGCATTCGGGAGGCCTTAGCAGCATGAAACTTCATCGTGCAGTAGTTACCGGCATGGGAACGATCAATCCAATTGCTCACAACCTGGATGAACTTTGGCCGGCCCTGGTTTCGGGAAAGAGTGGGGCAGCCCCGATTCAGGGGTTTGATGCGACTCGATTGAGTACCAAATTTGCCTGCCAGATCAAAGAGTTTGATTTCGAAGGAGCGCTTGATCGCCGTTTAGTGCAGCGCACTGCACGCTTCGCCCAGTTGGCTCTGATCAGCAGCCAGATGGCGATCAAGCACTCTGGCCTAGAAATTAGCCGGGAAGATCCCTACCGTTGCGGGGTGGAGCTGGGCACCGGAATTGGTGGCTTCGAGATGATGACCGGCCAGTCCCACGAATATTTGGCCGGAGGTCGGCTGCATCCACTCTTTGTCACCATGGTCATTCCCAATATTGCGGCCGCTCAGGTAGCGTTGGCTTATGGTTTAAAGGGACAGAATGCCACCGTGGTCACCGCCTGTGCCGCCTCGACACAGGCTTTGGGCAATGCCTACCGGGCGATTAAGTACGGTCAGGCGGAGGTGATTCTAGCGATTGGCACAGAGGCTTCTCTCTGTCCGGTGGGTATTGAGGCCTTCAATGCGATCAAGGCCCTCTCGACTCGGAACGACGAGCCGGCGCGGGCCAGTCGGCCCTTCGATCGAGATCGAGACGGTTTCGTCCCGGGCGAAGGAGCCGGCACTTTGGTGCTGGAGAGCTGGGAGCATGCCACCGAGCGGGGCGCGAAAATTTACGGAGAGGTCATCGGTTACGGCAACACCGATGATGCCTATCATCAGGTCGCACCGGATCCCAGCGGGGAGGCACCGGCCAAGTCGATTCAGCTTGCCTTGGCCGACGCCGGAATTGCTCCTCAGGAAGTTGATTACGTCAACGCCCACGGAACAGCAACCAAATTCAACGATGCTGGGGAGACGAAGGCACTGAAGCTGGCGCTCGGCGATCACGCCCGGCGGGTGGCGATCTCCAGCACCAAATCGATGGTCGGGCACCTGCTGGGAGGGGCCGGGGCGGTGGAGGCGATCGCCACTCTGCTTTGCATAAAGCACCAAACCGCCCACCCGACGATCAATTATCAAACCCCAGATCCGGAGTGTGACCTTGATTACGTCCCCAACCAACCTCGTCCGATGAAGATCGATGTGGCAATTTCCAACGGCTTTGGCTTTGGCGGCCAGAATTCGGTGGTCGTTTTGAGGCGCTACGATGGCTGATAAGAGAGGAAGCGGGAGTGGGGAGCGGCCGGTGAACCTCGACCCGGGCACCATCCTGGGCAAGAGCCTGCAGGAGGAGATGCAGACCTCCTACATGGATTACGCCATGTCGGTGATCATCAGTCGTGCCCTGCCGGAAGTCCGAGATGGGCTGAAGCCGGTCCAGCGTCGCATCCTCTACGCCATGCACCAGGTAGGGGCCAGCCCCGCCTCGAAGTATCGGAAGTGCGCCGCCTTTGTTGGTGAGGTGCTGAAGGATTACCACCCTCACGGTGATGTTGCGGTTTACGATGCTCTGGCCCGGATGGCCCAGCCCTTCTCGTTGCGCTACCCGTTGATCGACGGCCAGGGCAACTTCGGATCGGTCGATGGTGATCGCCCGGCGGCGATGCGTTACACCGAGGCCCGAATGGCCCCGATCGCCGTTGAGCTGCTGGCCGATATCGAGAAGCAGACGGTTAATTTTGTTGACAACTACAACGGAGAGAAGCAGGAGCCGGTGGTATTGCCCTCTCGGGTGCCCAACCTGTTGCTCAACGGAGCCACCGGAATCGCTGTAGGAATGACTACCAACGTACCGCCACACAATCTGCGCGAGGTGGCCAGCGCGGTGACCTTCCTGCTTGACAATCCTGATGCGACGATCGAAGATCTGATCAAGTACATCCCCGGACCGGACTTCCCGACCGGGGGGATGATCATGGGTCGGGCGGGAATCAGGCAGGCCTATGCCACCGGGCACGGGCGGATCGTAGTGCGTGCTCGGCACACCCTGGAAGAGGCGCCCAATGGGCGGGAGCGGATCATCATCGATGAGCTCCCCTACGCGGTTAACAAGATGAACCTGGTGGCCAAGATGGCCGAGTTGATTGGGGAGCGGAAGATCGAGGGGATCGCTGACATTACCGAGGAATCCGACCGCGATGGAATGCGGATCGTGATCGAGCTCAAGCGAGAGGCTCGGCCGTTCACCGTCCTCAACAACCTTTACAAACAGACTCAGCTGCAACAGACTTTCGGGGCGATCATGTTGGCCATAGTCGACGGACGGCCACAGATTCTCAGCCTGAAGCGGATATTGGAGCTCTTTATCGAGCATCGCCGAGATGTAATCCGCCGTCGCACCCGTTTTGATTTGGAGAAGGCGCGGGCGCGGGCCCATATTCTGGAGGGGCTGAAGATCTGCCTCGATCATCTCGATGAGGTCATTGCCACGATTCGCGCCTCCAGCGATGCCGAGGTAGCGAGTCAGCAGCTCCAGACCAAGTTTGCTCTCTCCGAGCTGCAGGCCAAGGCGATTCTTGCCCTCACCCTCTCCCGTCTCACTCGGCTGGAGCGAAGCAAGGTGGAGGAGGAATATGAGGCAACGCTCAAGCTGATCGCCTATCTGGAATCGATTCTGGCCTCCGAGGAGAAGGTTAAGCAGCTGATCTCCGAGGAGATGACCGAGATTGGTAAGAAGTATGGCGATGAGCGGCGCACCGAACTCTCCGATTTGGATCCCACCGAGCTAACCGCCGAGGATCTGATTCCGAAGGAGGAAGTCGTGGTCACCCTCACCCACCGCGGCTACATTAAGCGGCAGCCCTCACGCTCCTTCCGAGCCCAGCTGCGGGGAGGAGTCGGGTTGCGCGGAGCGCGGCCCACGGCCAGCACCGATGCTCCCAGCGGAACACGGGAGGAAGATTACACGGAGCACCTCCACAGCACCCACACCCACGCCTCGATGCTCTTCTTCACTCAGCGGGGGAGGGTTTTTCAACTTCGGGTGCATGAGCTGCCGGAGCGGGAACGAACCGCCAAGGGAATGCCGATCAACAACCTGATCGATATCGAGAAGAGTGAACGGATCACCGCGGTTTTCGTTCGGCCTGAGGCTGATGACGACCAGGCCGCCTACATGATGATGGCCACTCACCGGGGGATGGTAAAGAAGACGCGGATGCAGGAATATAGCAATGTGCGTCGCAATGGGCTGATCGCGATCAACCTCCAACCTGATGACGAGTTGTTGTGGGTATCCCCGACCTCGGGCCAGGACGAGGTCTTGCTGGCCAGTAGGGAGGGGAAGGCGGTTCGCTTTGCCGAGAGCGAGGTGCGTTCCATGGGTCGTGACACCATGGGTGTGATCGGGATGCGGCTCCGACCAACCGATCGCCTGGCCGGGATGGCGGTAGTCGAAGCGGAGCGCGATCTACTTGTGATTACCGAGCGCGGCTATGGAAAGCGAACTCCGCTCTCGGAGTATCCACTCCATCACCGAGGAGGACAGGGGGTACTGACCCTCAATG
>JBOHUW010000026.1:0-10771 GCA_050734895.1 Candidatus Dormibacteraceae bacterium
GTCACCGCGTGGCGGGGGCCGATCTTTTCTCTTGCTTTGATCTACAAAAAGCGGAAACGACTTCAAGAGCTATACAATCAGGAGACGAATATCCTCAGTCACCAGCAGGCAACGACAACATAATGTAGGGGCTAGGCCTGCCTCGCCCGATGCCTCACGTAATCTCTAATCGCCTTAATACCGCTCATCTCCATCCCATCGTGAGTTATCAGAAGCGGTCGCCGGAGTAAGCGGGGCTCGGCCAAAACCAGCTCTCGCAACTCCTGAGCACTGATCGTCTCCAGCTGACGACCCAGCTTACGAAAGCTGGGTGATTGAACCGCAACCAATGCTTGAACCCCGCCTACCCTCTCCGCGAGCTGGTCCAGCTCCTCACCTTTTAGTGGATCGGCGAACCAATCTCGCTCTTCAAAGTTGATCCCTGCCTCAAAGAGCAGTTGGCGAGCAATCCTACAGGTACTGCAACGCGTCCAGAGATAAAGCTTGTTCATAGTTGATGTCTCGCGCCGGAACTTAGGGCATTATGAGAATAGCATCAACTTCAATCTCGAACCCCGGTAGGTTGCTCTGAATCGTGGTACGTGCTGGTAAAGGATCAGAGAAATAAAGAGGGTAAATCTGATTAAGCTTAGCAATCTGACCCATATCACGAAGATAAACGCCTATTCGGACCGCATCGCTCAGCTCACAACCTCCCGCTCGCGCCACCGCCTGTAAATTCCGAAAGGTTTGCTCAACCTGCTCCTCAAAGGAATCCGGCTGCTCACCAGTCGGAGTGCGCGGAATCTGACCGGCAATAAAGAGCATTCCCTGGGCACAGATAGCCTGCGAGTAAGGCCCGAGGGGGGCTGGAGCTTCAGTAGTGTGAATCCGAATTCGCTCTGGACGCAATACCGATTCCATGCTTACAAATTGCTCTTGGCTGCCTCTCGTCGCTCCTTGCGCACCGCCCGTGCCTTCGCCAATGCCTCGTTTCGCTTCCTCAGCGTTTCCGGATCAGTGACCTTGCGACGAAGACCGAAGGAGCCATCCTCATCTCGACTCAGGGCCGTCTGTAATCGTCTCTGCAGACCGGCTAGAACTCGACGACTGGGACCACCGCTCTCGGCTGATTGGTAACGTGCCAACTGCCGCTTGAGTGCCTTATTCTCCTCAATCAACTGATCGACCTGCTCTTGGATATTTTTCAAGACAGGATCCAGACTATTGGTAACGGGATTTTCAGTTAACATATCAGACATACCATAGCAGAGTCGCGAGTGAGAGGTTGGTCGCGGCCAACATAGCCGAGATGACTGGCAACCCACTCCAAGTCCCGGTCCAAGTCGGGACTCAGTACCCAGGCGAACCCCTGTCGCCTAAAATCTTAGGTAAACAAGGCCCACAGGCAATGCTATAAACTTATCGTATACTTAGAGTTCGTAATCGGCCTGCGAGGCAAGCGGGAACTGGTTAATCAATGCAACCCAAACAGGTTGTCGCAGCCCGCTGAAAGAGCCCGCTTACAAGGCCTTTCCCCCAATTCAATGGCAACTTTGAACAAAGCGTGAAGGCAAAGGAAAGAGGAAAGATGGCACGAACACGGACCGAGACGAGGCCGGGGCAGATCCGCAATTGGCAGCGAGAGATCGCCGTAGAGCAGTTACTGGGTGAGAGCATAAACGTAGATTTAGTCCGCTATTGGCTGCAGCTTTATGCTCGAGCAGAGGCTCCTTTTCTCTCGGGAAAGCGGCGAAATGAACTGATCGCCCTAGACGGTGGAGCAGCTGAATCGGACGCTCCCAGTACGCCCAACCAGGATGGCGAGCGAAGAAAAGGCACTCGTCAGAGGCCCTCCAGGTCAGCCGCTTCTGCATAATCAAAACTACACTGCAAAAATTTGAAAAGGAAGGGGCCAGGGTGTCGGTGTCACTGTTGCGTTCTTTTAGCGCAGGGGGATTACTGCTGGCTATATTGCTGGCACGAAATGTATTGCTTGACGCGTTATCTCATCACTTCGGCAGCGGGGCGATTGCGGCAACCAATTTAATCATCTTCCTGGTCGCCACCCTGCTTGGCGTCTACGCCATTCGGAGCAGCTGTTCTCTAATCCTCCGTAATTTGGAACCTTCGGCCGCCGTCGCCACGCGAAACTTAATTAGCTGGACGCTCTACGGCTTACTCTTTCTGGTGGTTGCCCAGGCGGTTGGGCTCAACCTCTCTGGGTTATTGGTAGGTGGAGCTATTGTTGGGGTCATCGTCGCCGCCGCCGCACAATCCTCACTCAGCAACTTCTTCGCCGGAATACTACTCATGATTGGTCGGCCTTATCGAATCGGGGCCTCGGTCCGCCTGCGCAGCAATGCAGTGGGAGGCGCCGAATATGAGGGAAGAGTAGTGGATATCAATGCGCTCTATACAAGTCTTCGTACGGCTAAAGGTGAACTTATGCGGCTGCCCAACAGCGCCGTAGTCAGCTCCGCCATGGTAATCGGAGAGGATCTCTTACAGGCCACGATAAGCGTTGAATTCAATGCTGATACTCAGTTGGAACCACTTCGTCAATCCTTAGCCGAACACCTCGAATTACCCCTGTCAACCGTATTTCTAACTCCTCAAAAGCTGATTGCCGGTAGTGATTCAACCTTGACCTGCGACATCTTTATTCGGTCTCCCCACCCCCTCTCTCCTACCACATTGGCCGATGCGCTGACCGAAGCCCTGAGAGAGTTGAAAAAGTGCCCCACTACCTCCAAACCTTCAAACCAATCTAATGTCCCGACTCGTGATTAGCTGTTGCGGCTAATGGGGAAGCCCACTTCTCTACATTTTGGGAGATCTGGCTGGGGGTAACGTTGGCCTTGATCAGATATTCCAACGCTCCCAACTGAAGACCCTGCTGAATCAGTTCATCTTGCCCATAGTTACTGAGGATGACGATCGGCAACGCGGCCGTTTTGGAATCCGCTCGAAGTTTACGCAACAAGCTGATACCATCCAGCTTGGGAAGCCGGATATCCAAAAACACCAGATCGGGCAGAGGGTCGTTTTGGAGCATGCTCAAGGCCACCTCACCATCACTGGCCAAGAGAACCATGTAGCCGTCCAATTCCAGCTTTAGTCGATACATTTCGGCAAAATCCGGGTCGTCCTCAACTAGAAGCACCCTTACATCATCTCTAGTTCTATCTTCTTGTTCCACCTTTGACCTCCTCTCGCTGATCAGACTGGAAGTCACGAATCCGATCAGTTAATTGAAATAATCTAACCGATTACATTAAACCTTCTGCCTCAAATGTCAAGAATCGCCCTCCCTCCTCCAGCTCGACTAGCCGATCGGTAAGATAATAGCGAAGGTTGAACCCTCGCCGGGTATACTGGTCAGGGTCACCCTTCCCCGATGCAACTCGGCAATCTGGCGCACGATGTAAAGCCCCAGGCCAAGTCCCGGCAGGCGACTGACCACCCGCCCAGAGCGATAATGCTTCTCGAACACCTGCTCCCCGTCGACCGCGTCGATGCCCGGTCCCTGGTCGCTCACCACGATGGCTACCTCTCGTGGCCGCTCGGCGGCATGAACGGTAACCGTGGAATCGGCCGGCGCGTATTTGATCGCGTTGGTCAATAAATTGAGTACAGCGATCCGCAAACGCTCCCGATCGGCCGGAATTTGGAGATCTGGGCGAGGCAGCCGCTGTTCAACTCGAACTCCCTTGAGTCCCGCCTCCGGAGTCACCGCCCGCACCGCATCGGCCACCAGCGTCGCCACCTTACAAGGAACCGGGTTCAGCACCTCGGCCCGGTCCTCTATTCGAGCCACCGCGGCCAGCCCATCAACCAGGTTGGACATCTCATGGGCCCCCGCCAAAATCTGCTGTAAGGAATGACGCATTCCCTCAGGAATATCCCCATAGGTTCCCTCCTCAAGCAGGGATATGTGACCGCGAGTCAAGCCCAACGGGCGCCTCAACTCATGGGTGGTAAGCCGAATGAAGGCAGTCTTCAGATCGACCAGCTCACGCAGCTCATCAGCCACCCGCTCGGCCCCTGCTCGCTCGCTCTCGGTCACCACCAGCGTCATCTCCGCTACCGCTTCGGTCAGGCGAGAGACCACCTCCCCTGGATCCGGCTGATTAAGCAGATAGGGCACCAATGCACTGGCAATTTGGCTAAGCCAACGGGCAGCATCACCAGGCTGAGGAAACTGACAGTAGAAGCTACCCCAACGACCATGCTGAAAAGCATTGGCCAAGGCTTCTACCATCACCGCCTGGTTGGTTGGAGTTCGAACCACATTAGTTTCAAGGCCCTTTTGATTTTCCAGGGCCGCCAAACGTCGCCCGCCATCAGACCTCAGGCGCTCGATAATCTGCTCTCGATTATCGAGCAAGGTGATCGCGATCCGCCGATCAACGGTCAGGTGATCCCGAATTAAATCAAGCGGCATGACCAACCCACGCTTTCCATGCTTGTATCATCGCTTACTTTGGAGAAAAATTCCAGCCCTACCATATAGTCAATGTGCTAACCGGCTCCTGTTTGATTTCGTGATTATGGAAAGTGTTATATAATTGTCGTCAGATTTGGAGATTTGACTGGTGCCGGTTGAATACAAGTCGCGTAGTAGTTAACATCAGTGGTTTGAATTCAAAGGAGAAGAGGCAATGGCGCTAAATCCTGGGGGACTAATCGCCTGGATAATTGTCGGTTTAATCGCTGGATGGTTGGCTGGAAAGGTGGTCGAAGGCCAGGGCTTGGGATTGGTCGGCGATTTGATAGTCGGCTTGATCGGAGCTCTCATCGGAGGCTTCCTGGTCGGGATCTTTGTCCCGGGCAGCGTAGGGTTACTAGGTAGCATAGTAGTCGCCTTCATCGGGGCGGTTGTTCTGTTGGCCTTGATTCGTCTGTTTACTCGGGGAAGGCACCGATCCAGTCGAATCTAGCAACGAATATCGATTTCAGGAGGAATGAAAATGAATGAAGATCAGGTCAAGGGTAAGCTGGATCAAATCGAAGGCAAGCTGACCGATGACAAAGGGAAGGTAGCTGGCGGCAAGATAAAGGAAGCTGTCGGCAACGTCAAAGAGAAGGCCGAAGAGCTGAAGAACAAAATTTCGAACAATTCGAATCCGGCTTAAGGTTAGTCATTAGAACTTGGGGCTGACTCCGATGGAGGAGTTGGCCCCACTTTTACAGCCTTCTGATTGCTCTGACAGGCCGGGCATACAGCGATCACATCCAGTCGATGGTCTTCAGCTAAAAACCCCCGTTGCTTCGCGAGAGCATGAGTAGTCTGGTCGATTTGCCGTTCGAGCTCCACGGGCAATTCCACGTCAATCATGATCCCGCATGAGCGGCATCCCAAATGGTGGTGATGCCCCGTCAAGTGCTCGTCCAATTCGTAGCGCGTGAACTCGTCAGGGCCAGCGATACTGCGAACTACCCCGCAATTTTGAAGGACCACCAGATTCCGATAAACGCTCGGCCGCGGCAACGTGACTGCGTCAGCGACGATCTGCTCGACTGACATCGGGTTTCCCGCCAAGATAAGCACGTCGACCAGGGCTCGCCGCGACCTCGTGTAGCGGCTTTGCGCCTGTTGCAGCTTGGCCGCAATCGCCTCGTGGATAGCCTCCGTCATCGCCTGAAGGGTACTCCGTCACCGACCCAGCTTGGCAGCTGAGGGTTTACATCTGTATGATAATGAGAATCATTATCATTATGAGACTGGAAGGACGCTTCGGTGACTATGCCGAACCTCACTAAAAGCTACGTCGGGTTGCCACTCGAGCCTTATCTCTCGCCGCGAATCCATCGTCTTCTTGCGCAGTGGCAGCTATTGCATGACCTCGTCGCAGGGTTGGGATCTCCACTCAACATTGTGCTTCCTGAGGAAATCGTCGAGGCCCAAAACGCCTTTGCCGAGGTGCGGTCGCGGCACGGTCTACGCGGACGGGTCCTCTTTGCCAGAAAGGCGAATCGGTCCCAGGCGTTGCTTCGAGCGCTGGTGGATTCTGACGCAGGCATCGACGTGGCATCGCTGGGTGAACTGCGAGACGCACTGGCGGCCGGCTTCACGGGACCCCGCATCGTTGCAGGAGGGCCCAAAGAAAACGCGTATCTTTGGTTGGCAGTACAGTCTGGCGCCACGGTATTCGCTGACAGTATTTCGGAGCTAGAAGCCTTGCTTGCGCTGACACGCGGGGCGGCGGACAGAGGGGATCCCGTCAGCGTTGGCGTTCGACTTTCAGGGTTTTCGAGCATTGGGGTTCGAGTACTGTCCCGGCCGAGTCGCTTCGGAGTGAATATCAGGGATTTGGAAGCGGCACTGGATCGCATCACCGGCAGTGAGGGTCGCCTTGTCCTAACACTTCTCGGCTTCCACCTTGATACAACCGGCACTGCAGAGCGACGCACTGCGATTATGGCATTGCTTGGTGCTCTTGAGGTCGCGCAGCAGCGCGGCCTCGATGTGCGACGCCTGGATATTGGGGGTGGATGGGGTACCCGTTATCTGAAGCACGAGCATCAATGGCACGACTACACTGCGGCTCTTCATGACGCAGTGCTTGGATACCGATCCCAGATCACCTGGGGCGATGCGGCATTCGGGCTACGGCGCGAAGGCCAGCGAGTGGGAGGAGCGCTGCGCACGTATCCTTGGGGTACGCAGGTGAGCGGTCCAGAGGCCTTGGATGTCCTGCTCAACGAACCAGTCAGTCCCGGCGGCCAACGCCTCGGCAGTGCAATCCTAGACACCTTGTGTGAACTCGACATCGAGCCTGGACGCGCCCTTGCTGCGCAGGCGGGAATCACGCTGTCTCGCGTTGCCGAGGTGCGACACAGCCCCTCCGGACATCCTCTCATCCGCGTTGCCATGAATCGGCACGACCTCTCCATCGAAGACACAGAGATCTTCATAGATCCGATCATTCTCCCAGCCCCAGGGCGGAACGATGACGATGCGCTGGGCGGACCTGTGTCGGGATTCATCTTGGGCAACCTCTGCTTGGAGAGCGATCTGGTGAGCAGGCACCTGGTGGAATTTGCCCGTTTGCCTCGCGAGGGGGATCTTCTCGCATGGGTCAGCACTGGCGGCTATATGATGGACTTCTCCGCCAGAAACGCGCTGCAGCAACCGGTTGCATCCAAGGTGGCGATGACCGAATCGATTGAAGGCGCATGGAAGTGGGCACTCGACGAAGAGTGGTGGCCGCCCCCCCACCAGGCTACATATGAGGGTTGATTCCATCACCGAGCTCATCGGTGACACGCCACTGCTCCGTATCGACCCAGCCGTGCACAAGCTGTCCTCGTGGGACATCTACGCGAAGCTTGAGCTGTTCAATCCGTTTGGGTCCGTGAAGGACCGTACCGCTCTGGCCATGATCGGCCCGGACACACGACAGATTTCCGCGGAGTCTCGCACCATCGTTGAATTCTCCAGCGGCAACACGGCCAAGGCGCTCGCCGTGCTTGCGGGTATGTCTGGAATCCCGTTTCGAACGGTGACGAATCGCATGAAGGTCCCCGAACTGAAGGAGCAGCTGCTGGTCCTTGGCGCGGAGATCGATGAACTGCCAGGTCAGGCGGCGTGCCTCGACCCGACTGATCCTGATGATCCGATGGCCCAGACGTGGCAAAACCTCGAACGCGAAGGCCGCGCCATCTTCCACACCAACCAGTATTTCAATCTCAGGAATAGTCAGATTCATGAAACCACCACGGGACAGGAGATCCTCGCCGACCTCGGGGGGCAAGCTCCCGATGTGTTCATCGCTACGGTGGGCACCGCGGGCTCGTCGAGCGGAGTGGCTCGGACCCTTCGCCGCATCCAGCCGAATATCGAAGTAGTTGGGGTGGTCTCCGCATCGAACGACTTCATTCCCGGAATTCGGACAGCCCAGGAGTTGGCAACAGTGGGGCTGTTCGATCAAGACAACTACACAACGCTGCTGAACGTATCGTCTCAGGCTGCAATCGACGGGACGATGACGCTGGTTTGGCGGGCAGGCCTGCTGTGCGGTCCCACGACCGGTGCGGCGTTTCATGGAACGCTCGAGTACCTGAGCGCCAGTCAGGTACCTCCGGGGGAGCGGCGCACCGCGGTATTCATCGCGTGTGACCGCTTGGAGCCGTATCTCGGATACATCCGCAAACGACGTCCTGAACTCTTCGGTGACATACGCCGCAAATATCGCGTATCGGCGGTCAGCCCCGAACAGTGTGCAGCGACCCCTGAGCTCACAGTTGAGGAGGCTCGACAATGGATCGCCAAGGTGCAGCCATTAATTGTCGACCTCCGTGGCCCGCATGCTTTTCGGGTACTGCATATTCCCGGATCCATAAACATCGTCGGGGACGTCTTCGATGACCTTTGCGCGTCCGGGTCACCAATCGACCGAAATCGCCCAACGTTGATTGTCTGCCCTATCGGCGAAGATTCTCGACGATTTGCCGCCCTGCTCACCCAGCTCGGACACCCAAGCGCTCGCTCGCTTGCCGGGGGCGTCATCGCGTGGCGAGACGCAGGTGCGCCACTTGCGTCGACTCCGTCGCCGCCGGTCTCGGAACCGTCGCCAGCCAAGGTTGGCGCATGACGAGGGCGTCACTTCAACATTGGGCGGCACAGCGTCGGGAAGAGTTCCCCGCCATCGTGAATCAGCCGGGACGGATTTACCTTGACTCGGCCGCCACGACTCAAAAACCACGCGCGGTTATCGCAGCAGTCAATGATCACCTGAAACAGGGCACTGGCAATGTGGCGCGAGGCTCACATTGGTGGGGAAAGCGAGCTGGTGAGGCGGTTGAACGCTGTCGGGACGGTGTCTTCGAACTGCTCGGCGATAGCGGCGCGAAGCGAGGTTCGTTAGCGTTCACGTCGGGGACGACCGATGGTATTCGCCGCGCTGCCCTGGACCTCATTCTGCCCACCCTGCGCGATGGCGATGAGATCGTGATCCCCCTCCTTGACCATAGGGCCACCGTCGAACCCTGGTCAGAGGTCGTTGCAACGGCAGCACAGTCGGGACGCCGCATCACGCTCGTCCCCATGCCCTACGACAGCACGGGAGACTACAACTTCAACCGCCTCACCTCACTGCTGACTCCGCGCACACGATTGGTGGTCGGCACTCACATTCATCACGTGTTCGGTGCAGAGATGCGCATTTCAGCGATGCGAGACGTGGTCGGACGGGAGATTCCCATCCTTCTCGACGCCGCGCAGTCGGTCGGCCACATTCCGGTTAACGTGCGCGAGCTAGATGTTGACATTTTCGCGTTCTCCAGCCATAAAACTCTGGCCTATACCGGGCTTGGCGCTGTTTGGACTCGCGATGAACGGCTCCCCCGTCCGAGGTTTGGGGGGCTTGAGGGTACACCCAACATTCTTGGCGCGCTCAGTTTGTCGGCCGCAATCGACTGGCTGCGAGCAGCAGACGTCGGTCGCATCGCGGAATTCGTCGAGTCGTTGACAACCCACTTGGCGCATCGGCTGATCGCCATCCCCGACATCGAGCTTGCCGGCCGTCCCGGCGCGGATCCGCCAGGGGAGTATCCCCCACGAAGCAGCCTCGTATCGTTTCGGCACCGCTGCATTCCGGCGATGGACCTCGGCTTCATCCTTGAAAATGCCGGCGTGAGCGTTCGTGCTGATTCACTTTGCCAATCTGGACGACCTTCGTCGGACGGATTAGTGAGAGCTTCGCTGCACGTATATAACACGGTAGAAGAGGTCGATCACCTAGCCGATCTCGTGGAGAAATTGCAGTAGGATCATTCTCTCCAATTCCTGGGAATTTAGTCTCAGGATGGTCTCAACTAGGGGGCTCGGAATATAGGATTCAGTTGCCCGGGAGGACAATCGTGAAGGTCGACCCCTCACCCAATGTGCTATCCAGGGTGATTCTCCCACCGTGAAGATCCACGATCTTGCGAACGAGATATAGGCCCAGTCCGAGGCCCGAAGCGGTAGCGGTAGCTCCCCGTTGCCATCGCTCGAAGACCCGCTCTGCCTCCGATGCCTCGATGCCCGGTCCCTGGTCGCTCACGGCAATCGTCACATCTGGGCTGGCATCGACCGTAATCCGCACCTTGGATTGACCAGGAGAGTATTTGATCGCATTACCCACCAAATTGATCAGCGCCAGCCGCAGCAGGTGGCGATCAACTGTGGCCAAGATGTCAGGCTCGGGTAGCCGTTGCTCAATCTTGATCTTCCTGGTCAAGAGTTCAGCTTCGGTGGCCGCCGCCACCTCGTTGATAAGCTCCCCTATCCGGGTGGGCTCGCGGCGCAGAGCATCCGCATGATCTTCAAGGTAGATAATTTCGACCAATCCCTCGATCAGCAGCTTCAGCTCGGCAGCTGCTACGCCGATCATTCTTAGTCCTGGCTGCATCATCGAAGGCACCGGGCCATAGTCGCCTTCCAAGAGCATAGGCAGATAGCCGTTGATCAGCCCCAACGGACGGCGTAACTCGTGAATGGTCAGCTGAAGAAAATCATTTTTTAGATTGACCTCTTCAAGTAGCTTGACAGGTTCACGATCGGCAGCAGTACACCAGCCATCGATCAGAGGCGAGAGAAAGAGCCTGACCCTCTGAACTATTCGCGTCATCAAATTAGTCCCATCAGGCCTCGAATGGACAATTCCGCAATCATTAGTTAGGATAGTTCCAAGCATGCAATACATACCCTGGAGGGGAGAATTACAGAAGCCTAGGCACTTTTGTAGGAAGGGAGGAAAAAATGCCACATCAGAATGAACAGCTACTGCAGGCTAGAAAACAG
>JBOHUW010000027.1:0-10454 GCA_050734895.1 Candidatus Dormibacteraceae bacterium
GCAGCTGATCGCGCATCCAGTCGGTAATCTGCTGGTTGCTGGAGAGCTGCTGGGTGCCGACCAGGTTGAGGATCAGGGCCTGCGGCTCGGCCACTTTGAGTGAGTAATCGCCGAAGACGCGAAGTCAGATCGCCAGCTGGGTCTCCGGATCGACCACATTGTCGACCATCCCGCCGAAGGGGAGGGTGGGGAACTCGTGGGTGGAGACGAAGTAGAGTTCAGTCTTGAAGAGATTGCCCCCGCTTCCGGCGTCAACCAGCAGGCTGAGGAAGGGGATCTCCGAGCTGTCCAGTCGGACTCGTCCGGGATCAACCGTACCGACTACTTTACCGTCGCGGAAGAAGACGGCCAACTCATCTTGCTCAACGGTGAGCTGAGTCCAGCGCCGGATGTTAGTGTCCGGCCACTTGTATACAATCTGCTGCTTGGAGCTGTCCGGCCGGGCAATGAACTCCCGCCGCACCTCTCCGGTCAGGTTTTTAAAAATCCCCATGGAATACTCCCATTTTTATCGGGCGAGGCAAGCCTAGCCCCTACATTATTATTAACTTAATGACCGAACAGATCGAGCGGCTATTTGCCGGCAGCCCCCGGCTGAGCTGGAGTCAACCTGATCATAACGAGGAGACGCCGGAGACGCTGACCGAACTATTTGCCAACCCCCGGCTGCGTAGACCGTGGGAGATCCGTCCCCGCAGTTGGACGGCTCACATCATGCGCCACCGGGAGGATGGCGGAACTACATCCGGAAGTCAGCGAAATCAAAGCCGGGGGATACCACACAGCTGACTAGGACTTCCTGATTAGTAGTAGGTCGAGCTGCCTGCCAGACGCCCGGCGGGATCAGTCCCTGGGGTCGTTGGCCGTCGGCAATGTCAGTGCCGAGCGTAATGATTGTTAGCTCGGCACTCGGGTGTTCGCCGGAACCACCTAACTTCAATTCTAAGGGACCACCCTGGTGCCACAGCCACAACTCGGCAGATCGCACGACATGCCAACGTGATACTTCACCTGGGCCCAAGAGAAAATAAATAGCTGTACCGGTAGGTCGCTTTCCGGGATAGTTTGGTGGATGCACAACGACATCGCTACGCCAGGTTTCCCGATACCAGCCGCCTTCTGGATGAGGGGCTAAGTCCAACAATTCTGCGGTGTTGGGTCGCAACAAACCTAAACTCTAAAATTGAGGACGTGTGATCGCCCCATCATCGGCCTGCCCTACCATTGCTGAGTACTTGGCCATCACTCCATTCGGATAGTGCGGTGGGGGCGGACTCCACCCACGCAGCCGGTCTTCAATATCGACATCTATCACTTCAAGTCGGCGAGCCGCCACGTCGATCTCGATGACATCGCCCTCGCGCAGCGCGGCGAGAGGTCCGCCGACTGCCGCCTCAGGAGCGATGTGGCCGATCATCAACCCCTGGGTGGCGCCGGAGAAGCGGCCGTCGGTGAGCAGGCAGACCGAATCGCCCAGCCCCTGTCCGACCAGCGCTCCGGTGACCTGGAGCATCTCGCGCATTCCCGGGCCGCCCCGGGGGCCTTCGTAGCGGATGACCAACGCCTCCCCGGCCTTGATCGAGCGATTCAGTACCGCGGCCATCGCCTCCTCCTCATGGTCAAAGAGCCGAGCTGGGCCGCGGAAGGTGGTTGGTGAGTGGTGGGCAATCTTCAGCACCGCTCCGCGAGGGGCGAGGTTGCCTTTCAGAATGACCAGCCCGCCCTCTGTGCTGAAGGGGTTGGCCAGTGGCCGGACCACCTCCTGGCCAGCTCGCTCCCGAACCTTGCCGCACTCCTCGCCCAGGCTACGGCCGGTGACGGTGCGACACTCTCCGTCAACGTAGCCGCCCTCGATCAGCCGCTGAGTGAGCAGTGCGATTCCGCCCGCCCGCTTCAGCTCGGGGGCCCCGAAGCGTCCACCCGGCTTGAGATCGCAAAGAAGGGGGGTACGCTTGGAAATCCGGTCGAAATCTTCGATGTTCAGCTCGATCTTTGCCTCTCGGGCCAGCGCTAAGAGGTGGAGCACGGCGTTGGTCGAGCCCCCGGAGGCGGCCACCGCGGCAATCGCATTCTCGAATGAACGGCGGGTGAGGAGCTGGCTGGGGCGGAGATCCTGCTCCAGCGCTCTCATGGTCAGCTGCCCGAGTTGTTCGGTGGCCGCTTGGCGGGCCGGGTCGACGGCGGGGATCGAGTTGTAGCCGACGGGCGCCAAGCCCAACACCTCCATCACCATGGACATCGTGTTAGCGGTGTACTGACCGCCGCAGGCCCCGGGCCCCGGGCAGACCTGGGCTTCCAGCTCGGCGAGATCGGCTTCGCTCATCTGGCCGGTGGTGACCGCTCCGATCGCCTCGAAGATATCGCCTATCGCCACCTGGCGGCCCTGGAAGCGGCCCTCTAAAATCGAGCCGGAGTAAACCAGCACGCCGGGCCGGTCAAGTCGGATCATGGCCATCGCCATCGCCGGCACGGTTTTATCGCAGCCGGTGATACAGAGCAGGGCGTCGAAGTAGTGGCCGCGGGCGACCAGCTCGACCGAGTCGGCGATCAGCTCGCGGGAGACGAGGGAGGTCTTCATCCCCTCGGTCCCCATGCTGATGCCGTCGGAGATGGCGATGGTATTGACTTCCATCGGGGTGCCGCCACTGGCCCGCACCCCCGCGCTGGCCCAGGCGGCCAGCTGACGATGGTTGAAGTTGCAGGGCATGGTGCCGACCCAGGAGTGATTCACTCCGACCACCGGATTCTGTAAATCCTCATGGGTGAAGCCGATGTTCAGGAGGTAGGAGCGGGCTGCGGCACGGGAGAGACCATCGTAGAGAGTGCGACTATGGGCTCTTAAATCTCGCATTTAAAAGCGAACCTCAAAATCACCGAGATTGCCTTCGGCGGGGCTGAAATCTGCCTTGACTTCTTTCACTTGTGCTGCTGGAGCTCCCTGTTTGAGCTCTTCGAGTAGCCGGTCGAGCTCCAGCCGGGGCCCCTCGACTATGCATTCGACGGTTCCATCGGAGCCGTTGCGCACCCAACCGCTCAAATCTCGGGAGCGAGCGAGCTGATAAACGAAGGCCCGAAAGCCAACCGCTTGCACTCGGCCATAGATAATCGCGTACAGCCGCTCTGCTTTCATAATTCTCCGATCATAGTGCGATTGGCCATTGGATCGCTGGTCTGAACATGTTAAGTGGAGATTAGGCTTTTCAGAATCTCCAAATTGGCGGCATCCGGTCCTTTTTTCTCCATCCCCGGCACCTCCAATACGAAGGGGGTGTTAGCCAGGCGGGAATCCTGGAGGAGGGCTCGGAAACCTTCAAGGCCGATCTCCCCTTGCCCGATGTTGGCGTGGCGATCGCGGTTAGATCCCAGGCCGGTCATCGAGTCGTTGCAGTGGATAACCTCCAGACTGGGCAGGCCGACCACTCGTTCCCACTCATCCAACGTTTCGGTCACGCTCATCTTTGAGCGCAGGTCATAGCCGGAGGCGAAGGCGTGGCAGCTGTCGAAGCAGCTGCCCAGTCGGGGATCGTCAACCGCCTCCAGCATCGCTGCCAACTCCTCGAAGCGAGCTCCCACCGATCCTCCGGTGCCGGCGTTGTTTTCGATTAGCAAGCGGGTGTGAGTCGGGTTGGCGCGCTCCATAACCCGCTTCAGATGCTCGGTAATCGTGGGTAGGCAGGGATCAAAGCCGGCTCCCTTGTGGCTTCCCGTGTGGAAGACCACTCCGGAGATTTGCAACCGATCGGCTAGCTCCAAATAGCCAGCCAGGGTGCTCTCTGAGCGCTGCCGGAGCCCAGGATCGGAGCTTGCCAGGTTGATCAAATAGATCGCATGAAAGTAGAAGGGAGGGTTGCCGGCGGCGTTGGCCAGCTCCCGGAAAGTTTCGATCTGTTGCTCATCGAGCTTGGGTGAGCCCCACTGCTGAGGAGGGGTGGGGTGAACCTGAATCGCCGCCGCGCCAATCGCTTGGGCACGCTCGAAGGCGTGCTGAATTCCACCACGGGCGGTCACATGGGCACCGAGGATGGGCATCTGGGTAGTTTGACGGATTCGGAGGGGGTTTCGCGTGGTATTGCTGCGGTTTAACGGCTGTGGAGCTGGATCCTGAGGATGACAGTGCAGGGGCGCCTGGGTGAGTTTTTTAAGCTACTTAACCGTGTCTCGTCAGGATAAACTGGCATGCTGAATTCCAGTCATGAACAGCTCAGAAATTCGCCAGACCTTCCTCGACTTCTTTGTTCAGCACGACCACCGGTTGATCGGCCACGCGCCGCTGCGCTCGGAGAACGATCCTACCCTCCTCTACATCAACGCCGGGATGGCTCCCCTCAAGCGCTACTTCACGGGTGAGGCACGGCCGCCGGCTCCTGATCTCTGTAATGTACAGCCTTGTATTCGAACCACCGATCTTGAGGACGTGGGGGACCGCCATCACCTCACTTACTTCGACATGTTGGGCAGCTGGTCGATCAATCACTACTACAAGGAGCGGGCGATCGAACTCGCCTTCGAGCTGTTGGTCGATCGCTTTGGCTTTCCTCGAGAGCGACTCTACGCTACCGTCTTTGCGGGCAATTCAGAGTTGGGGTTAGCCCCGGATGAAATTTCGGCGGGGATCTGGGAATCGGTTGGACTGAAACGGGATCAGATCGTAGCTTTGGGGATGGACAACTTCTGGGGCCCGGCTGGCGAGACTGGTCCTTGTGGTCCCTGTACAGAGGTCTTCTTCGATACCGGAGAGGCCTTCGGCCCAGCCTACCGCCCAGGTGGGCACTTCGATTCTGAGTCTCGCTACATCGAGATCTGGAACGCCGGGGTATTCATGGAGCTTTGCAAGCAGGGCGATGGCAGTTACATCAAACTGCCATTCCATAGCGTTGACACCGGCTCCGGTCTGGAGCGGATGGCGATGGTGCTGGGCGGTCACGACACGGTCTACGAAACCGATCTATTGAAGCCGATCACCGAGCGCATCGTTGAGTTGGCCGGAGGGCAAGAAGAGCTCTCCGAGCCGTCAGTTCGGCTACTTGCCGATCATTTGCGGACTTCAACAATGATTTTGGCTGAGGGAGTACATCCCTCCAATTTAGGCCAGGGCTACATCCCACGACGAATGATTCGTAAATGCGTGGAGACGGTGACCCGGGCCGATCAGCGGGAATTTCCCTTTAATGAGGTAATCGATACGGTGATCGAGCGCTACGGCCCCACCTATCCTCACCTGATCAAGAATGCCGAGCAAATCAAGGCTCTTTTCAGTAAGGAGCGGAATGAGTTTGGCCGGGTGATCGACCGGGGCTTAGGCCAGCTCGAGACGATGCGCGAGCGAGGCGAACTGGCCATCTCTGGTAAAACTGCTTTCTCCCTCTTTGCTACTTACGGCATGCCAGTCGAGTTGGTGCAGGATTACGTGGCCACCCACGGTGGAAGCCTCGACCGAGCGAGCTTCGAGCAGGAGTTCAAACGTCACCAGGAGCGTTCCAAGGCTCCGGTCAGTTTGACTGAGGGCAGGCAAGGAGAGTGGTCTACTGCGCTTGAGAGAATCGAGACTCTGACCGTCGAATGGCCCCCAACCGATTTCATCGGCTATCAACATCGTTCAGCTAAAGCTGAAATTCGGCTACTGCTGGTTGATGGCCAGGTGGCGGAGTCGGCCACTGTTGGACAGGCAGTGGAAGTGGTTCTCGACACTACCTCCTTCTACCCCGAGGGGGGTGGTCAGGTGGGAGACCGGGGGCAGCTTTACTCCGAAAGAGGGGTGATCGAGGTCTTTGATACTCGGCGGACTCGCTCCAGAGTCATCGTCCATCGAGGTGAGGTTAGAGATGGAGAGATAAGCTCTGGCCAGCCAATCCGAGCCGAGGTGGCCCGAGATCATCGCCAGCAGACGGCGGCTAACCATACCGCAACCCACCTCCTGCAGGCAGCGCTGCGCCAGGTTTTGGGGACTCACGTCCGGCAGGCCGGGTCCCTGGTCATTGCTGAGCGGCTGCGCTTCGACTTTACCCATCCGAGGCCGGTTACCCCTCATGAATTGGCGGAGATTGAAAGGCTGGTAAATCGAGAAGTGCTCCAGGATTTGACGACAGATATCAGGACTATGCCTTATGAGCAGGCGATGGCCGAGGGGGTGCTCACGCTGCCCGGAGAGAACTATGGCGATCAGGTGCGAAGGGTTCGCTTTGGTGAATTTTCGGCCGAGCTCTGTGGGGGCATCCACGTGCCCCATACCGCGGCGATCGGTCTCTTCCGATTGGTGCAGGAATCAGGGGTGGCAGCGGGGGTACGCCGGGTGGTGGCGATAACCCGGGAGGCAGCGCTGGAGCGGACGGCGGCGCGAGAGCAGATTTTAGCGATGCTTGCCGCTCGACTCAACACCCGAGTTGAGGAGTTGCCGGCGCGGGTCGATTCGCTGATGGCTGGGGGTAAACAGGGGTCGCGGTCACGGTCAACCTCGGTGTCGAGTGATCCGGTTGAGATACAGACGGCGGCCGACGGAACTCCTTATGTGGCAAGTTGGCATCATGGTGAGGCTGGCGAATTGCGCCAGGCGGCAGCGATGCTGGCCGGTCAGCACCACGCGGTGGTAGCGCTGGGTGCCGCTGAGGGAGAGAAGGTGCGACTGGTGGTTCTGGTGCCCGAGCGCTGGCGCTCACGGCACAATGCCGATCGCTTACTACGCGAGCTGCTGCCCGAGATCGAGGGCAGTGGGGGTGGCAACGCCGGACTTGCCCAGGGCGGCGGGCGCAATCCGGCTGCCGCAGAGGCAATGCTCCACCGATTTGGCGCGGTGTTGGCAGGAGTAGGAGCAGGACGCTAGCTCTTTGGCTCGAATGTGGGGAACGCATCCAGTTGGCGGAGTAGGTGCATGTCATCGTTGTAGACGTCCATATCCACAATCTTGCCGTTGACTACACGATACATCCCAATTTGGGTGTAGCTGACCTTTTTGCCGGTAGCAGGGATGTTACGCAACAGACCATTATGGGTTCCGCGAATATTCAATCGCACCCAAACCTTCTCCCCTTCTGCGACCACATCTTCAATCGTGAAATGTACGTCGGGGAGGGATTCGAAGTAGGAAGTGAGGAATGGTTTGTAGCCTTCAACGGTGGGAAAGAACCCAAATCTTGTCAGGTGACTAATGGTGCAGTGGGGATCCAAGCTCTCCCCAATTGCCTCCAGATCTTGCTTGTTCCCGGCCTCCAGAAAATGACGTATGACGGCCTTGTTTTCTTCTATTGACATAGTTAATTCAATTATTACCCACCTAAAGTCAACTCCCCCCTTCTCAACTTCCCTCCCTCGCCTCTGGGTAGGCGGTCAACTAACTGCCATCGCCGCGGCAGCTTGGCCGGTAGGAGTCGTTCTCTGCACCACGCTTCGAGCTCCGTGGGGAGGAGGTCAGGAGCCATCACCCAGGCGCAGACTATCTCTCCCCACTCTGGATCGGGCTCGCCGGTGACCGCAGCATCGAGCACCTTGGGGTGGGTTTGCAGCACTGCTTCTATCTCCTCCGGCTGCACCTTTTCGCCGCCGGTGATGATGACGTTGTCGAGGCGGCCGAGTACCTTCAGTACCCCAGCATCAAGGTAGCCGACGTCACCGCTTCGAAAGCCCCCGCTGGTGCCGATTGATGGCAGTTCAGGATCGAGGTAGCCGGGGGAGAGGGAGGGGCCGTTAATAATTATCTCGCCCACTTTAGGCTCTCGGCCGGGCAGCTGTTCAATCCCTACCTCGGCATGGGGACAGATCAGTCCAGAGCTGCCGGCCAGTTTGGCCGCGCGCCCGGGAGGAACTACCGCCACCTGGGAGCAGCTTTCAGTCAACCCGTAGCTGGGGCAGACGTTAAGACCCAGTTGGATCCACTCGGCCACCTTGATCGCCGTCGCCGGTGCTCCACCGATCAGAATCGCCTTCAGTTGCTGGAGAAGCCCCATGCCACCTGCCTCAAGGAGGCGATCGAGCATTACCGGCACGGCCGACATCAGGGTGGGCCGCTCCTGCTCAATTGCCGATAGGATGGCCGCCGGCTCGAAGCGGGGTAGAGTGATCACCGGCTGATTACAGATCACACTGCGCATAAAAATTGCCAGTCCGCCGACATGGTGAGGGGCGAGCATCAGCAGCCAGCGGTCGCGCTCGTCGCTGCCCAACATTTGTTGACAGCCGTGGGCGGAAGCGAGATGATTGGCCAGGGTTTGACGAACGATCTTGGCTCGCCCACTGCTACCCGAGGTGTAGAGCAGGCAGAGATCGGCCGGGTCTCCAACTGCCGAGTTAGCCAGCCGGCGTACCTCTCCATCTTCAACCAGTAGGCGAGGCTGGCAATCGGTCAACATCCGCTCCACCTCGGGGCGGGGAGCACGGGGTGAGATCGGCACTAGCGCTGCTCCAATTCGGAGGCAGGCATGGAGCAGGGCGGCGAAGCGGAGTCCGGCCGGCTCTTGCACCGCCACCCGGTTGCCAGCCTTAACGCCTTCTCGGGTCAGCCGTTTGGCCCATGTGGTGGCCAGATCGTCCAGATTGAACCAACTGGCCGAGATGCCGCTGCCGCGATCAACCAACGCTCGGCGGGGAGCGTGATCTACCGTAACTTGCCGGAGCGGATCTTCCACAGGACAATCATGCATCCACTCTCTTAATCGGGGTGAAAGAAGGCTGCCTCTAGAGTCTCGGTCAGATCTGCCTGGGCTGGACTAGGCAACCCTCCCAGGTGACTTCGCAGCTCCTCGATCTCCAGGGCAAGCCGCCGGTGAATGACAGCTCGAGATGATCGACCTCTAGGTTGTTGCATCTCGACTTAACAAATTAAACAAAACAACCTAGCCGATGTGGGGAATGCGGGGCCATAACCCTAATCCATTTGGGGCGCTGCCTTATCTGATTGCTCTGGGCATACTAAATTCATGGTGAAACTTGTTGACCCAACCGCAGCGGTTCACTCATCGTTCTTAGCTGCTCTTGAAGAGTTCCGCCCCGAAAAGCAGTGGCCATACTCAACCCTCGACGCTGCTGCGCTGAAGAATCCAGCGGTATTCGATGCTTATGTACAAAGTGCCTACAGTGATCGTCTGGCGGATGCGGTGGGACGAGAAGGGTATGTGCCTGCGGTCCACCTGTGGTTTATCGAGGAAGAGGAGTTTTTGGGACGGTTGTCGGTTCGACTCAAAGCAACTGAAGAGGTCGAATTTGAACACGGACATATTGGCTACAACGTGCGACCGAGTGCTCGTCGTCAGGGCTTCGCCACAGAGATGCTCAAACAAGCCCTTCCAGTTGCGCGTTGGTACGGGCTCGCATCGGTTCGCATCACCTGCGATGCCAACAACATTGCTTCGCAACGCGTCATCAAGAGCAACGGGGGCCGGCCCGAAACTCATCGAGACGGCATGCTGGCATATCGCATCTATTTAGCGGGCGAGCTCTCTATTCCCACTAAGATGCTTTGATGTCCGGCGTAGCAGACAGGACGCGTTACCATCTCGGCAGCCCCGACGCTTACCATAATGAGCAGGCTTCCGGAGATCACGAAACGTGTGCATAGCACCATCGAGACCGTGCCACCGGCTCGAAAGCTGAGGACGGCGAATGTCGCACCGCTCGACCACAGGGCGGTGGCCCCGGTGGCCTGGACGATGCCCAACCCGCGGCGAGCATCGATCGGAAGGGACAAATGATGGTGGTGCTGCGTCTTCGTCTCCTCGCTACTCTACACAATGCCCTAAAATCTGCATTTGTCCGAGCTACTCTTAATATCGATGTTTAACCATGCCCATTAACCTCCTGTTGGATCAAACCGATCCCCCGCTGATCAAGCGGGCACGTTGCTATGAGCGAGGGGCGCTAGAAGAGCTCTTTAACCGTAACATCGATACCGTCTACGTCCTTGCCTATGCGCTGAGCGGGGAGACCGCCGCAGCCGAGCAGATCGCCGAGGCCGCCTTCGTTCAGACCCTGGCCAAGCTCCACCGCTTCAGTGGGGATGGGAGAGGTTTTGGCGCTTGGGTCCTGCGGTTGGCCGCGACGATGATCAGGCGATCAGGGGGAGAAGAGGGTGGGATTCGATCCGACTACGTTCGACTCTCGGCGCAGCTGAAGGAGATCTTGGCGCTGCGCATCTTCGGAGGTCTGGACTGTGAGCGTATCGCCTATCTGACTCATCGCCCAATCCCTGATGTCCGCCTCCGGCTGGTTGAGGCTCTTCGCCGTTTGGGTCAGGGCAATCGCCGGGGGAGTGAGGAAAACCTTCAATCTTTTGACCAGGCAGTGAGTCGCGTACTAACCGAACCGCTGCCAGAGAGCTTCGAGTTATCAGCTCCCGACGATGCCCGAGAGCTCTTGGCTATTGCTTACACGCTTGCCGATTTGCCTCGCCAGCCGCTGCCGACGGAGGCTCGACTCCGCCTGCGAAGCGCCTTCATTGCCGCCTCAAGCTCTCACCGGGCCCTCTGGGC
>JBOHUW010000028.1:0-10272 GCA_050734895.1 Candidatus Dormibacteraceae bacterium
CCCTTGTTGAACTCCTTCACCTTCCGCAGTTCAGATTCTGGCACGGGCGATTCGATCACCTTGGTCAACTCATCATGAACCCGAGCTACCGCCTCCTCCGCCTTGGCCGGATCAACTCCCAAAGAGACCCCAAAGTAACCAGCATTCCGGTATTTAGAGGTATACGCATACACATCATAGGCGAGTGCATGCTGCTCGCGAATTTCCAAGAAGAGCCGTGAGCTCATTCCCTCCCCGAGCAAGGTAGTTAGCAAATCCAACGCATGCCGATCGGGATCTAGATAGGAGAAGCCACGCATTCCCAAACATATGTGCGCCTGCTCGCTCTCTTTATGATGGACTCGCACCGTAGCTTTCGACAGAGGCTCCGGGATCGGTCCTCCAGATGGCACCCTCGCCTCGCTCATCGATCTCAGCTGGGAGCCGATCTCATTGATCGTAGATTCGGCATCTATACCTCCACAAACCCCGATCACCAAATTGCCCAACCCATAATTCTGATGTAGATGATCGGCTAAATTTTGCGGAGAGAAATTAGCAATCGACTCTTCCGTACCGATGATATCCCGTCCCAGGGCATGAGCCGGCCACATGATCTCTTCGAACAGCTTGTGGGCATACTCCTCCGGTTGATCTAGGTACATCTTCAACTCTTCCAGAATCACCTCTCGCTCCCGATCCAATTCCTCGGGCATCAGCCGGGGCCGAGAAACCACATCCACCAACACGTCAACCGCCAAATGCAGCTGATCGGCCGGAACCTTGGCCCAGTAGGCAGTAGCTTCGTGGTCAGTCCAAGCGTTCAATACCCCGCCTACACCTTCAATCGCCTCGGCCACCTCCTTGGCCCCTGGCCTTCTTTCCGTACCCTTAAAAACCAGGTGCTCAAGGAAGTGAGATATCCCGCCCAGAGATTCTCGTTCATAGCTAGAACCCACCCCGAACATAAGCACCAAACTGGCCGACACTCGATCCGCCAACTCGGCGGTTATCAATTTTGTGCCGCCGCCAAGCTCATGCATCCGGTGGTTGCTATTCATGAAGAGAATGGCCTCAAGCCGGCTGCGATGCCGGCGCCACAACCACCCGACGATCCGGCTCTTCTCCAATACTGGAGGTAACAACGTCCTTATCCTCGGTTAACTCCAGATGAATGGCACGGCGTTCAAAGGGCTGCATCGGATCGAGCGTAATCGGATCTCCACTCACCTTGACCTGGCGAGCGGCACGAGTAGCAATCTCCCGGACGGTGCTTTCCCGCCGCTGTCGATAATGCTCAACATCCACAACTATCCGACGCTCTGGTCCCAGATGCCGACTAGCCAACAGGTTAGACATCGTCTGCAACGCTCGCAGCGTCTCCCCCCGCCAGCCGATCAGCATGCCCAGGTCACGGCCCGATATATCCACCGCAATCGCCTCTGGAGTCTCTCTCGCCTTAACTTCACAGGAAATCCCCATCCGGCGCAGAAGTTCGGCAACCACCAGCTGGACTTGAACCGTGGCATCATCACCTGAATCTTTTTTCGAGCTGGGACTGAACTCTGGAGCCGATTTCTCCTCCAGCACGGTAGCCTCGATAACCGTTTCCTCGTCTGATTCGGTAACCACCTTGACATCCACCTCGCGACGACTCTTACCAAGCTGCACTAGGGCAGCATCGACGGCCTCATCTACAGTTCGGCCGCGACCTTCAGCAATTTTCATCTTGTAACTTCCTCTTCCTCTTTTTTCTCTTAGCGGGAATTATCTTCGCCGGAGCAGATTTGGCAGCGGGAAGACCCGCCGGCTGATGCGCTGCTCGGCCCCAACTCAAACCTCCCCAGCCATTAACAATGTATTGTTGGATAATAGCGAAGCCGGTGTTGACCAGCCAGTAGAGGCCCAAACCAACCGGATAAGAGATGGAGAAGAAGATCACCATCAATGGCATCATCACCTGCATACTCTTCATCATCTGCTGGGTCTGAACCTCCTGCTCCGAAGCAGTTGGAAGTACCGGTTGCTGGGCCATCCTGGACTGGATATAAGTCAGGGCAGCAGCCAATAAAGGCACGATCAGGTAGGCCGGAACTGGAATCGGGGTACCTGGGATGTTCATGCTTTTGGGCGATGCATTCAGGTTGGAGAGGAAGAGGAAGTGAGCATGCTTCACCACCTCATTTCGAGCGTTACTTATCAGGACAGAGTTGAGAGCAATCAGGATCGGAACCTGGATCAACGCCGGCAGGCATCCTACCAAGCCGCTCGCCACCGGATTCACGCCCCGCTCTCGGTAGAGTGCCATCGTTGCCGCCTGTTGCTTCTGCATGTCTCCCTTGTGCTGCCGCTTGATCTCAGCCAGTTCAGGAGCCAACCGGCGTTGGTTGTCCAGATTTTTCTTCGCAGTCTTGAGCTGGAAGTGGGTGAGGGGAGAGAGCAAAACCTTGATTCCTACCGTTAAGAGGATCAACGCCACCCCGTAGGCGCCTATCCAGGCCACCCATGGAATGCCATCAATAGACGCATATAACCAGTTGAGTACGAGATTAATCGGTACTCCAAAGACCGCCCACCAGAGATCCCGGATAGGCAAAAAAATATCGAAAACGCTGCTTAATCGCACCTTACTTAATCTTCACCTGTGTTGCTTAACAATTTAATTGAGCGGATCATAACCCCCCTTAGAGAATGGATGGCAACGCAAGATCCGCTTGAATCCCCGCCACAGACCTCCCCGCCAGCCATAATGCTCTATAGCTTGATAAGTGTATAGGGAACACGATGGAATATACCGACAACATGGACCGAGAAGCGGCGATATCGTCATCCGATAAATTCGAATTATGATCATTAATAGCTGTCTCAGCTCCGAATTCTCCTAAAGGCCAGTTCCACCTCCCGCTCGATCACTCTGATCGAAACCCGCAACGCGGCTGGTCGAGCGATCAGTACAACATCTCTAATCGGCTCAATTTCTGAAGTTAATCGGTTTCGCACCGCTTCTCTCATCCGACGCCGCACCCGATTCCGATCAACTGCCCGACCCACCCTCCGGCTCACTCCTATTCCTACTTTGATGGTAGGAGAAGTCGGCTCGGCAGCGGAATGGGCAGTTGCAAAAGCAAGCAGAGTAGAACCTGAATATATCCTAGGAGTTGCCAAAATTCGCTGAAAATCAGATCCGCGCCTCAAACGATGCTTCTTCTTCACCTGCTACCTGATTAAGAATAAGGATGATTCCAATTTGATCGGGCGACTCAAGCCTAGCCCCTACATATTCACGCAATTATCGTAGGGGCTAGGCTTGCCTCGCCCGATTAGATAAAGTCATCTTCCTTAAATTGAAAACGAGCAACCCGCCCGAGATTTACTGGGGGGTAAGTTGATGACGACCCTTGCGGCGACGATTACTTAGGATGCGTCGACCGGCCGGGGTACGCATCTTGCCCAGAAATCCATGGACCCGGCGTCGGTAGCGTTTTTTGGGTTGAAAGGTGCGTTTGATCTGTTAATACCTCAAATTATGATTTGGCGATAGTTGTCCAACTTTACCAGAACACCCACCACGTGGTAAAAGATTCCTAATTTTTCTCCGTTAACGATCCCCCTGATTTTGGTAATCTGCCCGAGTCAAGCCTAGAATTTAAGCTAATATTTCCCCCCCAAAAGTCTTGCTAAGTCCTCAAAATACAAATTCTGACGGGAAATTTCCCTACCCTAATATTTAATCTGGAAGATGGCTCATCGCGATATCCGGCTGATATTCACATTTAGTTATCAACAGGTTACCAACAAGGAGAGCATGAGTTGGCGGAGTTGGAAGTTACCCCTGAAACTGCGGCTGAACATTATTATTCAGCCATTTTCCAACTCCAAAGAACAGCTTTTAAACTATCTTTCCACAATTTCTCCGGTCTTCAAAAATCCTATCGCACAGCCTTATCCAAGGCTTTTACACAATCCCGTTCCAAGCCCCTCATAATTAAGGTAGGGGCTGAGCTCGCATCACCCGCGCAAAAACTTCATTTTTTATTTAGGCGCCTTACCCTACCCATTAAGCCGTCGGATAAGAGATCGATCTCTCGACAAAATTGCCGGTCAGGTCGCCGCCGAATATGGAGAACCGTTTAGTGGATAGAAGTCAGATCTGGAGTGCAGTTCAGGATGAGCTGCGTTTCCAATTGGCCAAGCCCAGCTATGAAACCTGGGTCAAAAACACCACCTTGGTCTCGGTCGATGGAACAACCTTCCAAATTGGAGTACCGAGCAAGCTGGCCAAAGATTGGCTGGAGGATCGCTACATCGGATTGATTCAGGAAACCCTGCAAGCAGTTACTGGATCAGAGGTTCAGGTCGATGTCAATTTTACTGTTAACCAAAATTCGCCTCACACTCCACCCATAATCCATCGGACAGAACAACCTTCGCTCAAACCAATTTCAGAAGCAGGACCGAGAACCTCGGAAGACTTCAATGAAAAATTCACCTTCGGGGGTTTCGTGGTCGGAAATAACTCCAGGTTCGCCCATGCCGCCGCCAAGGCAGTAGCCGAAACCCCAGGAGAAACCTACAACCCGCTCTTCTTATATGGCGGAGTCGGTTTGGGTAAGACACATCTTATGCATGCTATAGGTCATGCAGTTAGGGAGAGGTACCCAGCAAAACAGGTAGTCTACATGACATCTGAACACTTTATCAACGAAGTAATCACCTCGATTCAAACCGCTCGAATGAGTGACTTCCGACATAAATACCGTACCGTCGATGTCCTACTAATCGATGATGTCCAGTTCTTGGCTGGTAAAGATCGTACCAAGGAAGAATTTTTTCACACCTTCAATGCCCTTCACGAGGTTAATAAACAGATCGTTATATCCAGCGACCGAGCTCCGAGGGAGATACCGGCCCTCGAGGATCGACTTCGCTCACGTTTTGAGCAGGGTCTGCTGGCAGACATCCAACCGCCTGATTTCGAAACTCGATTGGCAATTCTAAAATCCAAATTGGGAAATAATGAGTCGCTGATTTCGGAGTCTGTTTTGAGCTTCATGGCCCATAAGGTCCAAAAAAATATCCGTGAGTTGGAAGGGGCACTAACCCGTTTGATCGCCTATACCATGATTAACCAGCGCCAAATTGATGACGAAGAAGCGGCTGAATTACTCCGAGATATTATACCCTCGAGCAGCCATCGTCCCTTAACGGTAAATCGAATCCAAGCCTTGGTAGCCGAATATTTCGATATTACGGTTGAAGAGATGAAGAGCAAAAGAAGAGATAAACAGATCGTCTTCCCGCGGCAGGTCGCGATGTACATCGTCCGCGAAGAAACTCCATCTTCTCTGCCCACAATTGGCCAATCATTCGGAGGGAGAGATCATACTACCGCCCTCCACTCCATTGAGAAGATTGCCCTCGGATTAAAAGAAGATGAGGTGCTTCAAGGCCATGTTCGAAATATCCGAGAGCGTCTGTACCAGAATCGATGAGCAACTTAGAAGCTGTGCAAAAGATGTATTTGGTGGGGGTCTAAAGCTTTGAACAAGGTTATCTATCCACAGCTGATCGGAGATTTCCTATCTTCTTCACCTGCTTTTACCCCTATCTTTACACTTCGATCCGCAGTTCACTTCAAATACGAAATACACACTATCCACAGGCCCTACTAATACTATGACGAATTTAAATCTAAAAGTAATAGATGAAGATATGGGGAGAGAAATAGAAAATTGAACATAACCTGCCAACCTCAAGAATTAAGTCAAGCTCTCCAAAGCGTGTCTCGGGCGGTTGCGGTAAAATCCACCCTTCCAATACTCAACAATCTATTGCTGGAAACTACCGATAACGGTCTTGCGATTACCGCTACTAACTTGGAGATTGGAATTCGCAAATCGATTCGCGCCGAAGTTTTACAAGAAGGTGGAACCACAATTCCGGCTCGTCCCCTAACCGAGTTCGTTGGCGTTCTGCCCGATAAACCACTCAACTTGGCTTTGGAATCAGATCGACAGGTGATTAACATGAACTGCGGCCAATTTAAAACTCACCTGAACTGTTTATCACCAGAGGAGTTTCCACCCACTCCTCAGCCCGATCAAGCAGATCGATTGGTCGTCGAAATTAAAACTTTGCTAAAAGCTATTGAACAAACCAAAATAGCAGTTTCCAATGACGAAAGCTCTCCTCAACTTACCGGTCAGCTATTTAAAATTGCTGGTTCCGACATTACCTTGGTGGCTACCGATGGTCATCGTTTGACCGAGTTCAAATTTACTGCAGATGTAATTTCTGAGCCTATACAAGCAAGTTTAATAATTCCATCTCGAGCCTTATCCGAGATGGCCCGTACATTTAGAGATGCGGAAGGCAATTTGGAGATATTGATATCGAAAGCTCGCAATCAGATCTTTTTCCGCTCGAAAGATTCCGATTTATATTCCCAACTAATCGATGGAAAATATCCTCAATACAATAAGCTAGTCGAGAAAATTGATTCAACGGTGATAGTAGTTTCAACCCCAGAGTTGATGAGGACCGTAAAAGCAGTTTCCATCTTCTCTCGAGATGGAGCCAATGTGGTTAAAGTAAAAGTTGATAAAAATTACATGACTATTGCATCGATGACCAACGATGTTGGTGGCGGAACAGCTGATATCCCGGCTCGCATAAATGGACCCGAAGTGAATACTGCTTTTAACTCTCGATATCTGATTGACGCTCTCTCCGTAATCGATAGTGAAGAGTTGGAATTGCATGTGGCTGGTCCCAAAAAACCTGGGATAATTAAGCTGCCCGGAAATGACAAATACATATCAGTAGTTATGCCAGTTAGACTTACGGATTGAGATTAATATCACTATCTCTTCGTAACTACCGTAATTATGGCAGGCTGGATTTTGAACCAAATAGCAGTTTGACTCTCTGCCTGGGATTAAATGGTCAGGGCAAGACAAACCTACTGGAATCTGTATCTCTTCTGGCGCTTTCATCTTCTCCCCGAACTCGAAGAGAGAGTGAATTAATTGGTCCCATGGGAAGCATAGCTGTGATCAGAGCGGAGATAGATTCCGGAAATCGGAGGAGAGAGATTTCTATATCAATTCAATTTTCTCAAGAAGCCAATAGAAATGGTTATAAAATCAGGAAGCTGATCGAAGTAGATGGTCAGAAGTGTAGGGCTGTAGATCTTCCGGGCATCTTTAGAGTCTCTCTATTCTGGCCAGATGATCTGAATCTAGCCAAATCTGGTCCAGAACATCGTCGCCGTCTGCTTAATCAGATTTTGGTTCAGATAAAACCAGGATATGCCACTACTCTATCAAGATATAAGAGAGTGGTGGAGCAGAGGAATAGCCTACTCAAACAGATATGGATGAGAGAGAGATCAGTAGGAGATCTCGAAGTTTGGAACATTGAGATGGTTAAATTGGGCGGCGATATCGTTCAGGCTAGATCGGAGTTGGTGGCTGATATTTCTACTAAGGCGGCCGCGGCTCATTCCGAAATTTCAGGAGGAGAGAATTTAGAAATAGATTATCTCGGACCTGGTGACGATCTAGATTCTGCGTTGGCCGCTTCTCTTGATGAAGACCTAAGACGTGGGTCCTGTAGCGTTGGACCTCATCGTGACGATCTTAGAATTCAAATTAATGGACGGGATGCCAGGAGTTTTGCTTCCCAGGGCCAACAGAGAACGGCGGTTATAGGTATAAAATTGGGAGAATTTGCTGTGCTTTACGAAAAAACCTCAGAGCCTCCCATGCTCCTCCTGGATGATGTTCTATCCGAACTTGATCTGAAGCGTCGTTCTGCTTTGTTCAGATACATCAGTGCTAGTGGTCAGGTGTTAGTAACAGCTACTGATACAGATTTCTTCCCCGAATCCATGATCAAAAACTCCAAAGTTTACAATGTTTATTCCGGGGAGTTGAAGCTCTGTGGATAGAGTAGGGAAAATTATCCCTAAAGTTTTGTCACAAAGCTCCAACTCTGACTTTTGGCGAAGAAGCCGAGTAGAAAGAGTGGTTAGAGAGATGCTCGGTCCGCTAATTTCAGATGAAATATCTGAATTTTCTATAGAGAGAAACAAACTTATCATTGCTACTTCAAACCCTGCTTTGGCTCATGAGCTGAAGAGGGAGGCGGAAGTTTTCTTGAAACGTTTAAATCGGGATGCTCACCTACCTCGAAAAATTAGTTCGATTCAATTTCGCATCACATGCGCTTCGAGCGCTGATGATTAATGTGGATTTGAGCCAAGAGCAGCAGGCAGCTTGTCGTGATCTTTTCGGTCCGGTTCGGATTGTGGCAGGAGCGGGGACTGGAAAGACTACGGTTATTGCCGAGAGGATTCGCCGGCTGATTGATTCGGGCATTCCTGCTTCAGCCATTCTGGTTTTGACTTTCAGCGATCGGGCGGCTAATAAAATTAGGGAGAGAATAGAGTCTTTTAGTGATCAGCAGCAGCCCATTGTAGGTACATTTCATTCTTTTGCATTAAGTTGCCTTCGTGAATATGGTTCGGCATTGGGTACCGCTCCCCTCAAAATCATTACCGGAGCCGATCGGTGGATTTATCTTCGTGAGCTGATGTGGGAGCTGGGAGATCCGGCGCTGACCGGGGTCGAGCGGCCGGATGATCTGGTCAAACAATTACTCCAACTGATGGAAAGATTGAAGCAGGAGTTGATTCCATTGACCAGGATGTTTAGTTGGGCCAAAGGGGTTCCTGATCCGGAAAAACGAGCTTTCTATCTAGCTGCGGCGCAATTATTCCGTAAATATGCCTCAAGATGCCGTGAGCAAAGTTGGTCTGATTTCGATGATCTGATTCAACAATCGGTTCTACTCCTTTCCGGTCAGCCCAGGATCAAAGCACTCCTCCGGGCGAGATATCCCTGGGTTTTGGTCGATGAGTATCAGGATTGCAACTTCTCTCAGGAGAAATTAGTGGAGCTGCTTGGATCTCCTGACAGAAATGTCTGCGTGGTCGGAGATGACGATCAGAGCATTTATCGTTTTCGAGGTGCCTCAAGAGCTTCTCTGGAACGATTCACTACCATCTTTCCATCTGCTCGAACAATCGAATTAGGGGCTAATCATCGCAGTTCACAGCGAATTGTTGCGGCTGCCAAAGCAGTAATTGAACAGAGTGAGGAGCGGTTGTACAAGCCGATCCGGGCGGCAGAGGGAGCGATTCAGGGAAGTTCGATTCGACTTTTAAACTGTACCGATGGTCAAGCTGAAGAGGTTGCGATCCGGGATGCTGTACTGGAGCAGATCGCAGATGGAATTCCTCTTCAAGAGATAGCTATCCTGAGCCGAACTCATGCCATTGCAGCTCCGATCATTGACAATTTGAGAGCAGCCGAGATCCCAGTTCAACATTGGTCTGCTCCAGGTCTATTCAAAAGGCCCGAGATACTTGATCTAATCGCTTACTTGCGGCTGATCAGAGATCCTCAAGATATATATGCTCTGCTCCGGATTCTATCCCGACCACCGCTGGAGGTGAGGCTGAATCGAAGCCACCTGGTCGCTTCCGCCCAATCCAGTTTGGAGCAGCCATTGAATTGGCTCAGGGAGTGGGAGCCAACCACAGTTTGGGCATTGCAGTTGCTCGAATTGATTCAGCTCAAGCGGAATTTGGGGATTCCGGAGGTTCTCTTTGAAGTACTTAATCGGACTGGCCATCTGGAGGCAATAATCCCTCTTCAGGGGGTGGAGAGGGAGAGAATTATAACCAACGTTGACCGCTTCTCGGAAATCGTATCTGAATACTGTGAGCGGCATCCTAACCACTCATTGAACGGCTTTGTCGATTATCTGGAGATGGTTAGAGAATCGGGTATTGATGAATCAGAGCCAACTTCCGATAGCGTGGAGCCGGCGGTTCAGGTAATGAGCATTCATCAATCCAAGGGGTTGGAATTTGAAGTGGTTTTGATCCCCTCATTGGTCGACGGGAGGTTGCCTCAATCTCGTCGTGCCGAACTGGCCGAATTAACTGGTAGCCTGCTCAATTCCGAAGTTCGGAAAGATATTGATCATTTGGCGGAGGAGCGGAGATTGCTTTATGTGGCGATGACCAGAGCCCGGCAAAAGCTATTCCTAACCTCGTCCTCCCGTTACGGTGGGCCTAGAAAGTGGAAGCAATCTCGATTTATTACCGAGTTATCTCCGGACGTAGAGATTATGTCGATGGATTTAGAGCCTCAGCCCGACGCGATGATGCAAGGCTTTCCTCCACCTCCCCAACCGACACTGTTACGGGTTCCTCCACCCCCC
>JBOHUW010000029.1:0-3345 GCA_050734895.1 Candidatus Dormibacteraceae bacterium
TATCCTGGTCGTCAAAGTTGGTCGTCAAGGCGTGGAGTACATCGTCTTTGTCCGGTAAAAACCAAAAAACAAGATCGGATTTTCTTCTGGCCCGTGTAGCTCAATTGGCAGAGCAGGGGACTCTTAATCCCAAGGTTCACAGTTCGATTCTGTGCGCGGGCACCACTACTAATTGCGCAGCTATGCTCCAGAGCAAGTTCGATCAAGGTCATAGACGGTGACCGCAATTTGACGTAGGCATAAGGCGGTGGTGATGAGTGGCTCAATCTTTTCCCAGTGACCGCCGGCCAGCCCACAGCCGATACGCGGCATATGAACCGATGCCCCGAGTCGCAGCGCGTGCTCGCCAAGGGTCATCAGACAGCGTTCGAGGGCATCGTATCTAATCGGGGGGCCGTTGGTACTGTTTATGATGTCGTGCTGCCCAATCATGTTAGCCACCCAAAGGTCAGCTTCAACCTGAACGAGACGCACTGCACCAAGCCCAAAGTCATTATCGGCCCGTTCCCGGTACCACTCTCGATAGTCTCGCTCGGGTTCAGGCCAACGTTGGGATACAGCCAAAACGAACCCCTTGCCCCATCCGCCAACGTCGTTACAGATATGGGCGATGATTTTGGGCCCAGGCACGTTCGGGCTCATCGCGTCCCCTGTAGTTACCTTAAGTGGCATCATTTCTACTAGTTCTCCGAAGTCAGTGCCCAGCTGCTAGCTGGGAAGTTGAACACGCCAATCATCTGCGGTTTCCGATAGAGCACATGGCGGGCTAGCGGATGGCCAGGGGCCAGGCGGGGATGGTCGAAGTCATCGGCACAGTCGCGGATCATCCCAATCCGGTGCATCACCGCCCGTGAGCGGGTATTCGCCTGGCTGGTGAATGAGACCACCTCTGCAAGCCCCAGTTCATCGAAGGCGACTCCGAGCACAGCCCGCGCCGCTTCGGTAGCGTAGCCTTTTCCCCAAGCTGCCTGGGCGAGCCGCCACCCAATCTCGACTGCTGGAGTGAACGCTGCCTCGAAGTTGGGAACTGCAAGACCAGTGAATCCGATAAACTCTCCGCTCGTCGCCACTTCAAGCGCCCACAGGCCAAAGCTGTTTCGACTGAAGCCAGCCTCGATGCGATCAACGAGGGCGTCGCTTTCGTCTCTGCTTAGGGGCGCCGGGAAATAGAGCATAACTTCAGGATCGGCGTTTATCTCTGCAAACGGACCCCGGTCAGCTTGTCTCCAACGGCGCAGGAGCAGCCGCTCGGTCCTGATATTCAGCCTGCTCACTAGACCGAATATAACTCCTCTCTTAACCGGTCATTCCAAGAGAGATCAATCATACTGGAGCCTAGCCCCTACTGCTGCTCGAGAGCGCTCTCTTCACTGATCTGCAGGATGCTTACCGGCAACTCCGAGATGTCGTAATAGCGAATTGGTTTATTCAATCGCTTGGCAATTCCGATCTGAACCTTCACTCCGAGTGGAATGCCGCCGAAAACCCAGCATTCATCGCAGCGGGCCAAGAGGTTGTTCATCGCCTCTCGGACCAAATCCTTACTCACCGTATGCAAGAGGTAGTAATCAAACTCCATGAAGGGGCTGACCGGAACCAAACCTGCATCCAGAATGAACTTCTGAACATGCATCCGCCAGTGAAAATTCTGCTTGGACATCGCTACATAGGCCAACCGACGAGGGTGACGAAGCGTCTCCTCGGCCTGATCAAGGGCACTGGGTTTGGGAGTGGGAGAGAAGATCCGCCCGAGGATATCCTCAGCCGTCTGATTGGGCATGACTTGCATTAACGCTTAATCCTAAGGGAAGTAAGCAACCGATCAAGCAGATTCATTGGAAGACCGATCACCGTGTCCCTCTCTCCCTCCAGCCGCTCAACAAAAGCAGCTGCCTGCCCCTGAATAGCATAAGCCCCGGCCTTGTCCAACGGCTCCCCAGATGAGACATAGCTTTGAATCTCCCCTTCCTTCAGCCGTCGAAAATGAACCGTAGATTGAGCGTAATCACAACGCATCTCTCTACTTCGACGCACCGCTACCGCAGTGATCACCCGGTGGCTCCGACCGGAGAGTGAGCGCAGCATCTGGATCGCTTGCTCCGAGTTGGCCGGTTTGCCTAACACCTGATGATCGAGAACAACAATGGTATCCGCTCCCATCACCAACTCACCCTCCACCGCGGCCGCTTTGGCCTGGGCCAGGGCGATGGCGTATTCCACCGGATCGCCCCCAGAATAGGGCGGTTCTTCCACTTGACTGGAACAAACAGTGAATTCAAAACCCGCTCGGCGTAGCAGCTCTGCTCGTCGTGGCGAGCCGGAAGCCAAAACTAGTTGCGTCTTCTCCCTAACCGCGGGAACGGCTATCTTTTCAGGCAATCGGAGGCGGCCCCTTGATCGCCATCTCCTCTAGCCGGCGAATTCGCTCATCCATTGGAGGATGGGTGGAGAAGAGGTTCATCAACCCCTTCGCCCGTAGCGGGTTGGCGATATAGAGATGCGCGAAGGCGGGTTGGACAATCGGGGAAGGTATGGCCTCTCCGCCACGTTCCAGGGCACGGAGGGCGGAGGCGAGAGCCAGAGGATCGCCACTCTTGAGCGCCCCGGTATGATCTGCCTCGAACTCCCTAGAGCGGGATATGGCCAACTGAATCAGAGTAGCAGCGAGGGGAGCGAGAAAGATCGAGAGGATCGCCACCACCATTCCTAAGGGATTGGCCTCACGCTCATCATCTCTTCCGCCGCCCCAAAAAAGCGACCACTGGCCCAGGTTGGCCAACAGGGTGACCGCCCCAGCCATCACCGCTGCCACCGAGCTGATCAGGATATCTCGGTTGCCGACGTGGGCAAACTCGTGAGCCAACACCCCGTAGAGCTGCCGCTCATCGAGCAGATTGAGCAGCCCCTGGTTGACGCAGATCGCGGCATGGCGAGGATTGCGACCGGTAGCGAAGGCGTTGGGCGAGGGATCAGGGCTGAGGTAGACCGCCGGTTTGGGTACCTGATAGGCTTGAGCCAGCCGGTCGGCGAGGGAGTGTAAGAGAGGAGCCTCCATCGGGCTGACCGCCACCGCTCGAGCGGCCGCAAGCGCCATCTTATCCGAAAACCAGTAGGCAAAACCATTCATGACGACGGCCAACCCAAAGGCGATCACCATTCCGACGCCATGTCCGATGAAATAGCCAATCACCACCAGTAAGACGGTGAGCAGAACCATCAGGAAGGAGGTCTTGAAAGCGTTCATCTTATTTCTATTTTGACGCCGACCCCGTCCTTTTTGTTGCCCCTACGATTTTCGCTTGGCTGGGGCTCGCTTCGGTTTTGGTTTTGCCACAACCTCAACTA
>JBOHUW010000029.1:3355-10167 GCA_050734895.1 Candidatus Dormibacteraceae bacterium
CAACTATTGGCTCAGCGGCTGCCTTGGCGAGCTGGCTGAGCAGTCGGGATTTGCGACGGGCAGCGTTGTTGCGATGCAGGATGCCCTTAGAAACGGCTCGGTCCAAGGCGCTGACGGCAGTTTGGACGAATTCGGTTGCATTCTCCAAATTGGAGCCCACCTCACGTCGAAACTTGGTTACCTTGGTTTTCACCGCTGAGCGGATGGAGCGATTACGCACTGCTCGCAGTGCGCTGCGCTTAGCTTCTTTCTTCGCCGATCGAGTATTGGCCACGAAGATAGGATTATAGACGGTGAAGCTGGCGATGGTGGCGTATGCCAAACTTAATCTCGATTTGAAGGTACTTGGTCCAGCCCAAGGGGGGCATCATGAGATCAGCAGCCACTTCCAAGCCATCTCTCTGCATGATCTCCTCATGGTCGAAGCCGCCGATCAGACCTCTCTGCAAGGAGGTTTTCCCGACGACCTCATTCTGCGCTCGGTGAGCGCTCTGGAAGAGGCTGCAAACCGGCGGCTGCCGGCTCGTTGGCAGCTGTTTAAGCGGATCCCGGTTGGTTCGGGAATGGCTGGGGGAAGCTCCAATGCCGCCCTGGCCCTGCGTGCGCTCGCTCGACTTTACCGGCTAGAGGTTAATCTCCATCAGGTGGCTAAACAAATTGGAGCGGATGTCCCTTTTTTTCTCCAAGGGGGAGGACAGCTGACCTCCGGAAAGGGAGATGTGCTCCGGCCTGCGACTTTGGCCCAAGGTTGGTTTGCCCTCGCATGGCCGGGGTTTGCCATCTCCACCGGCGCCGTCTACCAAGCTTGGGATCAGCTCGGTGGAGATGGCGAGAATCAGCTCACCCGGGCGGCTCTAGCGATTGAGCCCAGACTCCAAACTTTCGTCGATCAGCTCGGCTCCGATTGGCAGATGACCGGTAGCGGGAGCGCCTGGTTTCGTAAATGCTCCGACCGAGCGATGGCTGAGGCAGCAATCGCTCACCTCAGCTGCTGGAAGACGATAGCCCAACCAATCGGACGGTGGGATCAGCCGTGAGATATCGAGCGGCGGTATTGACCGGAAAGGCGATCGGAGCAGTTTCTCGCTGGAGCGGAAAAGGGGCCGGGGCCAATTTCCCCGGAGATATAGCGAGGAAGCTTGATCCGGGAGTTTTACGGCGCTTAGCTACTCAATTCAAATCCGGCACAGTATTGGTGACCGGGACCAACGGGAAGACCACCACAGCTCGTCTGGTCGCCCACCTCTTGGAAGGGATTCCTGCCCGGGTGGTGGCCAACCGTACCGGGGCGAATCTAATCTACGGGGCGACGGCAACGGTAATTCGGGCCGCCGGGCCATGGGGACGGCTGAACGCGGAATGGGGAGTTTTCGAGATCGATGAGGCCACCCTACCTCGGGCAGTAGAAGAGATCGCACCGCAGGTGGTGGTGGTAGGCAACCTCTTCCGAGATCAACTCGATCGTTATGGGGAGCTGGAGAGCCTGGCCAACAACATCCAGCAAGCACTCATTCAGTTACCCCAGGGCGCCCGGGCGGTACTGAATGCTGACGACCCACGAGTAGCTCAGATCGGATTGGAGCTCAATTCGAAGCCGCTATGGTACGGCTTGGATGATCCCCGCGTTTCAGTTGGTGATCTGCCCCACGCCGCGGACGCCCGATCCTGCCCCCGCTGTGGCGGCCGACTCGACTTCTCTGCCGTTTATGTCGGCCATGACGGTAATTACCGCTGTCCCAATGGGGATTTCGTTCGTCCAGAGCTGGCCGTGGCGGCTACTGATATTGAACTGAAGGGGCTGGATTCGATCTGCCTGACCGCGGCCGGCGAGCCGCTGCAAATCGCCCTGGGGGGGCTCTACAACGCCTACAACCTACTCGCCGCCTTCGCCGTTAGCCAAGCATTGGGGTTGAATTCCGCCACCTCAGCCAAGCGACTAGCCCAAATCAATGCCGCCTTCGGCCGCCAGGAGCGGTTTGAGCGAGATGGGCGCCGCTTCAACCTAATGCTGGCCAAGAATCCAACCGGCTTCAACGAAATCCTCCGCACCGCTCATCTTCAAGCGGAGGGGCACTACTATCTGATTGCCCTCAATGATCGGCTAGCCGACGGCCGCGACGTCTCCTGGATCTGGGATGTCGACTTCGAGGTCCTAGCTGAGGGAGCATCGGTAGTGATACCAAGTGGAGAACGAGCCTATGACCTGGCGATTCGTTTGAAATACGGCGGCATCCAGGCTGAACCACCGCTGGTCGATCTGAGCCAAGCGCTGGATAAGCTAATCGAGGTTCTACCAAAGGGGGCGGAGGCTCACCTTCTCTGTACCTACACCGCCATGCTGGAGCTGCGGGGAAAGTTGGTCCAACGAGGCTGGGTCCAGCCATACTGGAGTTAAAGATGGAGCGGTTAGTTGTCGGCTGGCTCTACCCCGAATTGATGAATATCTATGGGGATCGAGGCAACATCCTCACCCTTGGTCAGCGAGCAAGGGGACGCGGCCTTTCCTTTGAGGTGCGAGAGATCGGTCTGGGACCGGCCGCGAATCTGGAGGAAGTCAACCTCTTCTTCTTCGGCGGTGGCCAGGATCGAGATCAGGAGTTGGTCTTCGCCGATCTAGCCGAACACAAAGCGGCGGCGATCATTGCGGCAGTGGAGCGGGGAGTAGTAGTGCTAGCGGTCTGCGGCGGCTACCAGTTGGTGGGACATTCCTACGTCACCGCGCAGGGCCGGGAGTTACCTGGCCTGGGGCTGCTCGATCTTACGACCACCGCCGGCTCTACCCGCTGCATCGGTGATGTGGTGTTGGAAGCCGACCCGGCTCTGGGGCTGCAACCGAGGACCTTGGTTGGCTTTGAGAACCACAGCGGACGCACCCACCTTGGGCCACTGGCCCAACCGTTAGGCCAAGTCCGCTGTGGTTACGGCAACAACGCCCAAGATGGCGGCGAGGGAGCGGTACAGGGGAACATATTCGGCACCTACCTTCACGGCAGCCTACTGCCCAAGAACCCTCACCTCGCCGATCTTCTGATTGAGCGCGCCTTGGGACACCCGCTGACATCTCTAGATGATCAGATGGAATTGGCCGCTCATCAGCAGATCGCTCAACGCACCCTCACCCGAAGTCATCGCCATCGTTGGTAGCGAGGGAGGAGGGGATGATTCCTTAGGCGAAGACTTTGGAGAGCTCGTACAGCTCGGCAGGGACGGCCCGGGTCTGGGCCACCAAGTCCGCAATCGGGACCACCTCGACTTCCCCATTGCGCCGAATCGGAGCCACTCCTGTGCGTCCCTCGATGATCAGCTCCGCCGCCCGAGTACCGATTCGGGTGGCCCAGATGCGATCTACCGAGGAGGGCGTACCACCACGCTGGAGATGCCCCAGGACGGTAACCCTGGTCTCCCACTCGGTGGTCTCCTCAATGTAGGTGCTGAGCGCATCTCCAACCCCTCGCTTGGCCAGCTGGGCGTGGCCGAAGGCATCTACCTTGCCGCTGTCCTGACCCAGATCGAGGCCAGCAAACTTAACCCCCTCAGCGACCACGATGATGCTGAAGCTGCGGCCCAGGCTGCGCCGCCGCTGGAGGTGTTCGACGATCTCGTTCAGCGTCACCTCGAATTCGGGGATGATGATCAGATCGGCCCCTCCGGCCAAACCCCCGGCAATCGCTACCCAACCACTATCTCGCCCCATCACCTCGACGACCATCACTCGGTGATGAGCTGAGGCGGTGGTGTGAAGTCGATCTAAGGCCTCTGCAACGATTCCCGCGGCGGTATCGAATCCAATACAGAACTCGGTTACCGAGAGATCGTTATCGATCGTCTTGGGAATGCCGACGGTGGGGAAGCTCGCCTCGTCTAGCGCCTTGGCCACCGAGAGGGTATCGTCACCGCCAATTACCACCAAGCCGTCGAGGCCCCCTTGGCGAAGCCGGGTTGCCACCCGCGCCACTCCATCTTCCTGCTTCAGGGGATTGGTTCGGGAGGTCCCGAGAATAGTACCTCCCAAGGGAAGGATGCCTCTAATCTGAGCCGAATCGAGCTCTTCGATATCTCCGGTGAGCGCTCCCGCCCAGCCGTTCTTGATGCCCAAAACCTGATGTCCATCCTGGAACAGCCGCAGAGCCACTCCCCGAATCGCCGCGTTCAATCCCGGAGCGTCACCGCCCCCGGTCAAAATTCCAATTTTCATCGGGAATAGCTTAGATCTCCCGGTAGGAGCGATGCGAGGAATCTGTAGAGGCGATGCAAGCTTGGCTCCTACGAATCAGCCGGAATGAGACGAAAGGCCGAACCGCCTCGAAGCGGCCGCATCACCCGAAAATGGCGTTCGTCAAAGGTGGCGATTGCTAATGTATCCAAACGGGCGGCCAAGACGACCAACGAGACATCGGTTAGGCTTACCCCCAGGTCGCCATATCGTTCCGCCACTTCTGTTGCCTCATGCACCGCGGCACTCCACCACTCCACAAAATAGGCTCCTGAACTAGCATCCCGTCGAAAAGCCTGCGCCGCTAATCGACCCGCTCGATTTATAACTAAATGGTCAGTTTCAGCCAAAACCAAGGGAGTAGTGGCCATCTCTTCATCCGTACTTTCATACCAATGCACCGCCTCCAAATGCCTACCGTCACCTGCATCTAACAAGGCATATAGAACGGAGGTATCGAGAATAATCACCTTCCGAAACGGGTCTCCCAGAGAGCTAAATCAACATTATCCGCTACATTTCCCGGCCCATGTCCTACGCCAATAGCCGTGAGTCTGGGCCTGGGGGTTCGACCTACCGCAGCCGCCAAAACTCGCCTGATGAAAGCCGCCTTGGGCACTCCCTCTACCTCAGCCAAACGCCCCAACGCGGAATCAACGTCCGGCTCAAGGTATAAGCTTGTTTTCTTCATAAATATAGGGTACCACCCAATTCCTTGGAGAAGGAGCTGGCGAAGGAGCATTCCGTTCAAAATCCCCTCCGAAGTAGACAGGGATGAAGGGCCGTATAACCGCCGCACTGGCCAACAATAGCGGTCGAGGCGGGATGGAAGAAGATTCCCACCGCGGTTCCCAACACATCCAGCCCAACCCAAGAGCCAGCCAGCACTATCAATATACAAACCATCCAGATGGTCTGGACATGGCTCGCTGCCTGATAAAAGAAACGAGGATTATAGCTGCCGAAGAGGGCTTCCAGGATCCGCCACCCATCCAATCCCGGAATCGGTAGGAGTTGGAAGGCGAAGATCGATAGGTTGAGAAAGTAGAGGGCATAGAGCAAGTTGGCCAGATAGGCCAACGGAGGCAGGGCCAGATCGGAATAATCGGGGAGAAAGCCCATCGTCAGCAGAACGCGCATCGCCAACCCCAGGATCACAGCAAGCAGGAGATTAGCCAGAGGACCGCCCAGCACCCAAAGAACAACCCGACCTCGACCTTGCAGGCGATTCTGGTTGACCGGCAGTGGATTGCCCCACCCTACGTTGGCCAGAAAAACAGCTAGTACTCCGTAGACATTGAAGAAGTAGCGGGGTTGAAAGCGATGCCAGACTAGGTTCCAGGCCGAGGCGTCACCAGCCCACCTGGCCGCCATCGCATGGCCCAATTCGTGGAGGGGAATTGCGATTACCAAGGCCGGCAAGAGGTAGAGCGAACCGATCAAAAAGAAAAGCGGGTCTCCCAACGTCATCTAAACTTCACTTCCTACTCAATTTCAATTCGTCGTGAGCGGTGGGCAGCTTTAGATTCAGAATCTGAAAGACGGCGGGAATCGGACTCGAAGCTTCTTGCTGGACGTTCTCTCCGTGATCCAGCCCGATGTTCATAGATCAGCATCAGGGCAGTAACCACCTCCTTCTGGGCGGCGATCAAGTGCTCACGCGCCTCATCCGGGATCATCCCCTGAAATGCCTCCCCCAACCGATCGCTGATTTCCCCGGCAAGCTCAAAGAGCCGCTCTCCCTCCCCTCTCATACCTCAGCCAACGCCTTCTCGCCAAACCTCACTCGCAGCTCACCCTCCTCCAGGGTGGCCCCCAAGGTTTCTCGAGCCATCAGAGTTCGGGGTAAACTCACCTCCCGCCGATAGTTACCGACCGTGATTGAAATCTCTCCACCGGATCGATCAATCGTTACCTCTCCCTTGCTGACAAGGGGAATTTGCAAGGTAAGAACATATTCCTCGCCTACCTTCTCTATCTGTTGCGGTTTACCTCTGTACAGCTGAACCGCCGGATCTTGCTCTCCGTAGATTGCCTGGGCCAACTCTCGGAGTCGGCCAACTCCCACCACCTCTTGCGGGAAGAGTGGGGCCTGGAGAATCGGGAGCGGCGAGAAGGAGTTCTGTACCTCCTCCGAATAACGCTTCTGCAGCTCCTGCCAACCCTGGAAGAAGGGATCCCGAAGGGTCGACGGCAGACAGCGATTTACCACCACCGCATCTGTCTGATAACCAAACAGGCTCAGATAGGTATAAGCGCGCTTCGCTTCTTTAACCACCATCTTCTCTAGATTGAGGACCAGCCGCACCGAGCTCAGCTCGGTGTTCACTAACACATCCTTGATCGCCTCTATATCCAGCAGTAGATCTCGCACCGAGTTGAAGATCTCATCGGTGGGCAATGGTCCATCCAAAATCGGCTGGAGCAACGGCCGAGCCAACTTCATGGCTCGCCGCTCCCATGGATAGACCTTATCCAACCACCAACGAGCAGCTTCAGGGAACATCAGCAGCTGGAGTGTTTCTCCGGTGGGGGCGCAGTCGACCACCACCACATCATGCTCACCTGCCTCGGCATACCGCTTGATCCACATCATCGC
>JBOHUW010000030.1:0-10127 GCA_050734895.1 Candidatus Dormibacteraceae bacterium
GGATTACGCTGCAGGCGGGCAACACCCCCCTCTTCGCCACTATTAGCCCCGGCCTCAGCCTCACCGGAAACGCCGGAGCCACCGTCAACGATGCTCTCCAACAGCTCGCCGGAGCCACCGGAGGAGTGGTCAACAGCGGCGTCCAAGCCCCAGTTCAAACTCAGGCTCCCACTCAAACCCAGGCTCCGACCGGGTCCCAAGCTCCCGCGCCGGCCCAAACTCAGGCTCCCGCCTCCGGCACCGTAACTGGTCCGGGCGGATGAGCATTGTGATCGGGGTGCTCACCACCAAGGACGGGCAGGGGTCGAGTTCCCTCGCCCTCTCGCTCGCCTGGGCGGCCGCCCAAAACTTCCGGGTGATGCTGATTGACGCCGATATGTCAGGCACCGGCAGCCTGGCCGACCTGCTGGCGATGGATGTCGAGGGGCAGGGTATCGGCAACCTCTTCGGCACCCAGCTGATCACCGCCCCAATGCTGGAGCAGCAGGCGATCAAGGTCCAGAGCCGGCCTCATCTGCGAATCGTGCCCGGCCTGCAGGGTTTCTGCGGCCCGGGCATCGCCGACCTCCTGCCCCGCCTCAGCTCCGCCTTCTCCAGTCTGGTCGATGAGTTGATCATTCTCGATCTGGGAGCCCCCCTGGCTCATCCCGGTCAGGAATCCCCCCGCCGCACCGGAGAGGTGATCTGCTCGGTGATCAATCGGGTCCTGATTATCGCCCAGGACAGCCCCAGCCGACTGACCAAGACGATTCAGGTCCTGCTCACCGCCAAGCTGCCCCGGGCCGAGCTGATCGTCTTTGAAACGCGCCGAGGCCAGATGCGTGATCAGGTAACTCGCACCATCTCCCATCACCTCCCCCAGGTTCGCCTCAGCGGCTTTCTCACCTGGGATGAAAAGCGGGCCATCCGGGCCGAAGATAGTGCCATCCCCATGCCCGGAGAGGACCTCCTACGCAACCTTCGCATCCCCCAGATGATTAAATCAAGGGCCAACCAAGGCACATGATCGACAACGTTTACCCGCTGCAATTACCCGACGATATCCCCTCCGTACCCTGGCTTGATCTCCCCGCCGGGGTACGTGATATCGCCGAGCGGCTGAATCAGATCATCGAAGAGCAGCGCCAGCAAGAGGGCCAGGCGCCCTCGGTGCGGGATGAGGAGCTGCTGCTCGAAACCAGCGCCGACCTGGTTTATCGAATTATCGATTCCCCCTCCGGTTATGGCATCCCACCAACCACTCAGCAGCGGCTGCGCTCGGACGATGAATTCCGAGATACACTCATCCATGCCACCCGAGTTCGAGCCTCCCGCCTCTGGCCGCTCTCTCGCCTGCTCTACCTGGCCCCCGGTCTAGAGGAGCTTCACTGCTTCCGATGGGATCGATGGGTACTCACCACCGCCGGACATAAGATGGCCTTGAGCCTAGAGGGCAACCCCTTCCGCGGGGATGACGAAGTCGTCGCCTTCTTCCGTGATAAGGTCCTCGGCCTGCTCGGCCTGGTCGGTTCTCACCAACTCAATGACGGCAACCCGATCGCCGAAGCCACGGTGGGGGGATTGATGCGAATGATCGTGGCCATCCGCCCTGCCGTCTCCGGCGATGGCGGGATCCAGGCAACCATCCGAATGCCTTCCGCCTTCACCCTGCGCACCCTTGATGACTATGTCCGCTCGGGAACCATGACCCCCGGGGTGGCGCAGTTTCTCACCGCCTGCGTCAATGGAAGAGCCAACATCCTAATTGCCGGCGGCACGGCAACCGGTAAGACCACCCTGATGCGGGTGTTGGCCGGAATGATCCCCAACCAGGAAACGGTGGTGGTGATCGAGGACTCTGCCGAGTTGCACCTGGAGGCCGACCGGGGCGATGGCCAGTTTGATCCGGCGACCAATCAATATCGGCCCCGTCCGTGGGTTCCGCTCAGCATCAACCTCTGCACGGTGCAGGGGGTGCTCCGTCAGGAGGCCGGGATCACCATGCGCGAGCTGGTCCGCGCCGCCCTCCGCTTCCGGCCGGATCGGATCCTGCTCGGCGAATCGCGCGGGGCCGAGATGGCCGACGTCTGCACCGCAATGAGCACCGGTCACGACGGTTCGATGGTCACCATCCACGCCGACAGCGCCTTCATGGCGCTGGAACGAGCCGCCAACTACATCATGGAATCGCCTCGCTTCGCCAGCAACAGCAACAGCTATGAGCTGGCCAAGCGGGCGGTCCATCAAGCACTCGACGTGGTGGTCCACCTCGCCCACAGCCCGGGCGGGGCGCGCCGGATCAGCGGGGTAGTCGCCCTGGGCGAGAACGTCGACCACACCGCCGAGGTCTACGGACTGACCCAGGAGGGAACCATCCGCCGCACCACCACCATGCTGGCTGACCTCCCGCCCCGGCTGCGGCTCCGCATCCAGCCCCACCTGCCGACCACTCAGATTCCGCCGGCATGATCATCTCCCCACTCATCTTCTATGCCGAGATCGTCTTTGTTCTGGCCCTCGCCGGGCTGGCCACCGCCTGGCTCCTCTACGATGCCGAGCAACGACCCGCCCCCAGCCAGCAGTGGCAGCGCTTTCTGGAACGGCAGCGGGATTTGGCCACCAACTTCGGCGGCCACCTGCGCAGGTGGCTTCTCCTCCGTGGCGGGGTGGCCGCCCTAGGCTTCCTGGGCGGCTCCCTAACCTCGCTCTGGACGGCCGCCCTCCTCGGCGCCGGCCTGGGGTGGTTCGGGTTCCCCTGGCTACTCGGCGGGCGAATGGCCAAACGCCGGCTGGCCCTAGAGCGGGCGGCGGCGGCCTTGGGGGAGGAGGTCTCCAACCTGATGCAGCAGTCCAACCTCTCACTCGATCGCGCCCTCCGCGAGACCGCCCGCAACCCGGTACCGGAACTAGCGATGGTACTCGCCCCGCTGCGCAGCGATCAGTCGATACCTGATTGCCTCTGCGAGGTTTCCCGCCTCAGCCGCTCACCTCTGGTCGACCTCCTGAGCATCGGTGTGATGGTCGCTCGGACCCACGATCCGGCGGCCTTCGTCAAGGTTTTTCAGCAAGTGTTGAAACCAATTCTGGAGGTGGCCATCGGGGTCCAGGAGGAGAATCAGGCCACCGTCGCCCAGCAGCGTACGGCGGCAATCGCAGTCGGAGTAGTTATGGGTATCCTGATGCTATCCGTGATGCGGGTCCCCTCAATGCATGACTTCTACAGCTCGCTACCCGGCCAGCTGGTCCTGTTTTTCGTCGTCCTCTCCTACCTCGGCTTGGTCTGGCTGATCGGCCAAATCGCCAAGCCCATCACCTGGACCACCTGGAGCGTCGCCCAGGTCAAGGCCGAGATGGAGCTGCTCCTTGGTTAATCTCCTGCCCGCCGCCATCGCCGCCCTGGCCGGGGCGGTCTGGATGATTGGATTGTGGTACCTAGGCGCCTACACCCCGGCGCCGGTGCTCACCTGGCGGCGGCTGGCCAAGCTACGCGGATTGAACGTGGAGCGGTCGTGGAGCGATCGTCTCGGCGGCCGGCTCTGGCTGCTGCAGCGGCTTCTGGAGCGGCTACAGCAGCAAACCGATGTCGCTCACATGCTCTTCGTCGCCGGACGGAGTGAAACCACCTCGGCATGGTTTCTTCGCCAGGGATTCATAGCCGGCAGCATCTGCGTCGTCTTCCTACTGATTGATGCCCTGGGCATTCTCCTCAACGGCCAGCTCAGCTATCCGGTGGGAATCGCCTTCCTGGCCGGAGTGCTGTGGGGAGGCTATTCCTACATCCGGCTGCGCAACCAGGCCGGCCGCCGTCAAACCCTGCTCAACCGAGCGATCACCGATTCTCTGGTTCACCTGGCGGCGATGACCTTCCACCAACGCATCCCGGCCCCCGAGGCGCTGCTTATCTTCGCCCGCTGCCAACCGGATCGAGAGCTTTATCGCCTGCTCCAGCGGCCGGAGGCGCAATTTGCCGTCCAGGCCGCCGAGGGGCCCCTCCCGGCCGAGGGGACGGCGGCGATTTACGACCGCCTGGGGGAGGCCTACGGAGTCTCCATGTTTCACTCCCTCGCCTCGGCGATGCGGCGAGTGACCGAGCGCGGCCTCTCCAGCCGCGATGTCTTCACCCAGCTGGCCCGGACCACCTACGGCGATCTGCTGGCCGAATCCCGAGTCCAGGCGGCACAGACCAAGACCCTAATTGTTATCCCTATGGGGCTGATGATCATCCCCTTACTAGCTCTGATCGGAGCCCCACTGGTAGCCTCCATGGGCGCCCTCTTCGGCCAATGAAGACCGCTCGACTGATCGTTCCAACCCTGGCCATCCTGCTCCAACTGGGGGCGGCCATCCTCGCTCTGGGGTTGCCCCAGTGGCAGCCGGGGATCGAGTTTCTGGTCGCCTACCCGACCGGAATTCGGAGCAATTCGGCGGCCCAACTACTGATTTGGGGGCTGATCGGAATCGGCATTCTGTGGACCATCTTTCGGGCGCTTCGAGAGCTCCAGCTGGGATCGAGGCGAATTCGCCGCCGATTTTGGGAATCCTCGGTATTGCTGGTCGGTATGCTGGTATTGTTGGCCGGTGCACTCCGGGATTTGACCTATCAGGTTCCGATGGCCGGAGGATCGGTAGCTGAGGCCGGCCAAGCTTTGGAGGCGACGTATTTGAATGGCCGATGAGGTGCGTTACTTTGTCATCCTGCTTCGGGGATCCGGAGCCGAGACCGCGCGGGAACGGTTGCGGCAATGCCTTCCCGGAGAGGCAACGGTGTTGGAATTCCCGCCCGTTCTGGGCCTCGAATTCTTCACCTGCCAGGGAGCGGTGGCCAGCCAGCTCGACAGCTGGTGGGCAGCGGAGGTCGGCAACCATCGCCCGGTAATGCTGCTGATGGCCGAGCCGGGGCTGGCGGAATGGCTGGGCGCTCCAATCGATGCCGACTTCCTGGTGGGAGTCAGCGCCGAGGAGGAGGCCGCCTACGCCGACCTCGACCAGGTAACCGCCGTGGTGACTGATGATCCGAAGCTGCTGGCCGATGCCGCCCTGCGAGCCTTCGCCCCCTCAGCTAACGGAACCAATGTAGGGGCTAGGCTTGCCTCGCCCGATAAAAAAGAAACGGAATCAAGCACTGAGACCGCAGCGCAGGAATCGCCATCAACCGAGCTCCAACCACGTAGCCAGGCCGGCCCGGAGCCGGAGCCTGAACCCACCCGGGCACCGGCTCCAACCGGGGGATATCACGATAATCCCTTCGATCTGCTGGCCGAGGTACCCGCCCTTTATGCCGCCGATGCCCCACCCCCTATCCCCCTGGCCCAGCGCTCCAGCCAATTTTCCGGCTCCGGCGATACTGCCACGGCAGCCCCGTTCAAGCCGGCGGCTGACTCACCGCCCAGCGCCGCACCAGCAGTGAAATCACCGGCCGGGGCCTCCCCTCCGTCGCCGCCCGTCTCAACCTCCACCAGGGGTGGTTCCTCGGCGCCACCCCCACCTCCGGCGAGCGGCTTCTCCACCTCTCCTCCACCACCGGGTAGTTACGCTCCTCCCCCACCACCGAGCACAGGGACCACCGGAGGGGGGTATCCGCCACCCCCACCCACCGCGCCATCCGGGATGTTGCCCCAAGCGATGCAGAATGCCTTCCCCTCGGCCGCTCCGCCAACCACACCATGGGCGGCTCCCCCCAACAGTCAGCCCACGGTCAGCCGCGGCTCCATGCCCGCCGCGAAGCCGAGTGGATTCAGCTTTTCGAGCGTCTTTGGGCGACTCTCCAGCGGGGGCCGCCGGGAGGTGAGCCAGGAGTTGGGTCATGCCCTAGTCGGGCGCCATCCCCCGCTGATGATCTCCGTCGTCTCCCGCAAGGGAGGGGTGGGCAAGACCGCCAGCGCCGCCGCCATCGCCGCGATCTTTGGCGAGGCGGTTGACTCGCTTGGAACTACCGCCTGCCTGATCGATGCCAACATCGGCAACCCGGACGCCTGGGGACGGCTGGACATCCGCGGCCAGGCACCAACTATGCGCGAGGTGATTACTCAGGTGATGAATGGGCAGGAGCCGCCGCCCGCCGCCCACGCCCAAACCCCGGCCCTGGCCGTCTATCCGGAATCCCGCGAGGTCGGTGACGGCTATGCCCCGGCCCAAATTCAACGCGTCGCCACCTACCTCCGTACCCGCCATGCCGGGGTAGTCGTCGACCTCCCCAACCGCCTCCCAGCCTTCACCTCGGCCGAGGCGGCGATTGCCGCCGCCTGGATCTCGGAGTCCGATGTCGTCGTCCTGCCCACCACCGCCGATCCGGCGGCGATGACCGCGGTGCTGGAGTACATCGCTACCGAGAGCCTGCGCGGGAAGGCGGTAGTGGTCCCCTATATCGTGCCCCGCCTGAAGGAGGTCCGCAACGCCCCGGAGATTCGCAACCTCCTGGAGGAGGTCCGGGTACGCTCCTTCGCCGTGGTCGACATCCCCGATGATGACCGCGCCACCCTGGCCCTGATTCGACATCAGGCGATCACCGAGATCAGCTCCCCACTCCGCCTGGCCTATCTCCGCCTGGCCGAGACGGTGGTCCACGCCGCCAGCGCTAGAGCAGCAGGAGCAATGCGATGATCCTCTCCCAAGCATTTAATTCATCTCCTCCGTTTTATCTCTACCCCAGAGAAGAAGGAGTATGGGGAAGGATTCATGCGTACATCGGTCCCTGGATTCTGGATAAGTTGAAGGAGCGCCGAGAGCGGAAAGCAGCCCAAAGGGGCAACTTGCCCGATGGTCGACCCTCTGGACCACCCGGTTCACCTCCGCCCCGACAGTCGAGCCGGCCACCGAAAGCCAAACCACCCACTCCGGAGGAGTTAGGCAAGAAGTTGGAGCAGCTGCGCGGCCTCTCCTTCTGCGTCCTCTTCGATCTCTGCTGCTGGCTCGCCTCGGCCCGTCAGGAGGTACCCGAAAACACCCAGGAATACACCCTGACTCACCTCCGTCCGATTCCCGATCCCCGGCAGCGACTCCAGTACTACGTCAATCCTCAGCTGCTGGCGCTGTGGGAGCAGGCGCTGCAGCCCTTCTTCGCCACCGGCCTGCGTCTCTCCCCGGAGTTGGGTGATTCGGCCATGCTCCGGGAGGAGGGGCTGGATCGCGGCGGCCCGGTGCGAGTGGAGCTGCGTTTCAACAACCGCTCCAGCCTGCTCTCCCGCGGACGCCCCCGACAGCCACTACCCCGCGGCGAGTTGGTCCTCACCATGTGGGTCTCCGCTGACCTGGCCCGAATCGACGACGCCACCCTCCGCCCCTTAGTTGAATAATCTTTATCTGGCTATCTCGGTTGACATTGTTTGTTAAGTGCGGATATCTCCACGTATTCCTCCTAAGTCAACATATGGGGGGCTCCTATCTTTGATGCGGCTTATACACACCGCAATCATCGCCGGGAGCCCCGTTACCTGACGCGGAAGGAGAAGACGACTTTCTATTTCCGGACGAAACGCGGACAAAATCCTAACTCGGTGGATTTTCCGACCGATTCGTGATAGAGTTCTGGGTCGATGGGGCTGAGCAGATCGAGGCGAGAGTTACTGGTTTGCGCGGTGGTCGCAGCTTTGCTGGCCGGCTGTGGTAGCAGCTCGAGCAATTCGAGTGGGGGTAGCTCCTCAGGTGCAATCCCGACTCCGGACACGACCACCAAAGCTTGGCTGGACTGCAAGGCGACGAAGGTGCCTCCGGCCTCGGTGTTGGAGGCGAAGATGCCTCAGGGGGTGAGCTTATGGTTTGATCAAGCTCTGTCTCAGGCGGAGGTAGCTCGTGATGTGAAGGCATATTTCCGAACAGATTCCATCCTAGGCTGGGCGATTAAGAACAACGAGCTGGCCTTCCTCCAAAGCGACTGTCTCTCTTTATCGACAGGCCAGGCTGATGCTGATGATATTGGGACGGTCAAAAAAGCAGAGGCCTTGCACGGGCATGCAATTGATGATCCTCCAGCAACCTACATCACTATCGGTGTTAAGCCAGTGCCCACCGCTATCTCAGATGCAGTTTTTCGCCGGTTGGGGGTTCGGCCGACTATTGCCGTAATTGCCATTACTGAAGATGGAGGGACTTCAGTTATTGATGAACGTGGTCGTCACATTCAGCAATTGATTCAGCCTCATCCGGGCGAGCGAGTCTCCGGGTTGGTTTTGGGTCAGGTCAAGGAAGACGGAATTGGGCCGAGGATTTGGGCTACGGGATTTTATCGATGCTTGGATACGGAGGTGGCAGGGCTATGCGACGGCGTGGTTTGATTGCTATATGCTTTCTTTTAGCAAGTTGGTGCTGTGAAGGCATCACTGTGCAGGCTCGTCATGAAGGCTTCAGCTCCATCCAGGATGCCAACGGCCAACAAACCCAGATCAGCGTCCAAGATCAAGGTGGCCGACCAGCTTCACCAGCGGCCCTATCGAATCCTACTTATATCCCCCCTTGGGAACGCGCCTGCGCTAACAACCCGGGAGGAATGAATTGGAGCACCGGAGCGATTCTAAATCGAGAAATACAAACCAATAAGACCCTGCCAGGAGATTGGAAGCACATCCCCGAGTGCAAAAACGGCCTACCACCGCAAGCCCAACCCGGACTGCAATGGGCGCTCGACCAACAAGCAACCGTAGCCCAACATCTCCAGGCCGGCACCCTAAACACCTACCCCAAGCTGGATCACCAGCTTTGCAACCTGCCGACCATCTTCTTCATCAAGGGCGCCGGCGTCAACGGCGACGAAAAGACCTACCTCCAGCAGTCGACCCAACTGAACGGCTACACCTTCATCTTCATCACCAAGCTGGAAGATGTCAGCTGGAGCTGGGGAGACAACAGCCATACCCAGCTGAGCGGAGCTGGTGGATTGGGCCAGGACAAGAAGCCACCAGATGGCATTTCGACGGTGAACCACCCCTACGACAAGATCGGCGAATATCAGATCAAGGCCGACGAGTGGTGGACGGTGACCGCGACGATGACCGATCCTGACGGGCACATAACCGCCCTACCCCAGGCGAGCAAGGAGTTCCACCAGCAGCTCACCGCCACCGGTCAGGTGGGCCAGCTCGAGGGGGTTCCGGTCAACAGCTGATCGACCAGCGGTTGTTAAGTGGCAGCTGACATTCCCGCCTCGGCACTGGTAGACTACGAACATGAATTCGGCAGCTCTGGAAGAGGTCATACCACCTCACTCCACCCCCTTCGAGCAGCCTCCCTTCCTGAACCTCACCCAGAGCTTGCGCGAGGTCCAACAGAGCGAGCCCGAGGAATTCAGCTCCGCCTCCCTCCAGATCGGAATCAAGTGGCTCGATACACTGCAACGCCAGCTCGGATGCGCAAGGCGCTCAATTTGAGAGATCGCCACTGCCAGTGGCCGGGCTGCTCGATTCCCGCCCGGGAATGTGAATCCCATCACCAGCAGCATTGGGCGGATGGCGGCCGGACGACGCTGGAGAATGTTCGCCTGTTGTGTGGCCATCACCACCGTCTGCATCATCCGGAGAACCACCGCTATCGGGAAGAACGCTCGGCTGAGGATAGTCGCTTCCCGTGAAAGGCCCTGTCTTCGGCCAACCCCTACCTCCCTCAGTTCGACGATTACTACCGACAGCGAGACGACAACCCGCATCGTCGAAGGCTCTACGATCGGCTCTATAAGCGCCAAGGCTCATACTTGGATCGTGATCTCCAGGCGTTCTCATATTCCTAACCCCGGCTATTCGCATCACAACCGCGTCCTCCATGAGGGCGGAACGAGAGGCTTGAGCCGGATGCGGGTAACCTCGCACGTCCGATTCTTAGGGGAGGGGGCGGCGGTAACGCCGCTCCCTTACTCGGCTAAATAAGCATGTCCAACTACGACCAGCGACTACCGCTGCCGCTGGGCGGTCTCGATCCGGTCCGCAAATACGGGCGATTCTGGTCGATCGGTGGACGCGATTGGCTCCGTATCATTCTCCTCGCCGGCGGGGTGGCGAGCGCGGTCGGGGGAGGAGTGCTGGGCAGCATCCAGCCACCGGTCAACGTCCAAATCGATAGCCAGGGCTACCACATCGGAGCCATCCTTCTCCCCCCCCAAGGCATAGGAACTTACGCGGGGGAGGCCGGAGCGGTGGTCATCGAACCAACCTCAGGCCAAATAG
>JBOHUW010000031.1:0-10021 GCA_050734895.1 Candidatus Dormibacteraceae bacterium
CTCCACTTCCAACCCTCCCCTCAATGCTGATTTTCACCCTCCTGACAATCCCATCCCGCCTTTTTCTCCCCTCCCAGACTTATTACGGACAATGTCTTCACTTACTGAAAAATCTGGGCTAAGAGCACTAAATCTATAACTGGATGTCTATAGCGTGATCTACAGGGATTACGGAACGTTTAGAAATCAACCGGTAACATCAAAATCCCCAGGATCTTCAGGCGTTTCGCGAGGCTCCCTGAGCTCTGGATGTAGCTCAGCTAGTCTTGCCGCACCAGCAGCTTCTGTGTCTGGATCTTGCAGAGCTCGGAACGCCTCTACCTCCTCAGCAGTAAAAAGCCCTCCTTTTTTGTCTTCAGCCATTTATTCAACCTCCATAAAATTCATTACGATTTGGAAACTCTCCTGCTTCCAACCGTACCCATTCTGTAATCCCAAAGCAGACTAGAGGCGGACAGTCAACCCGGATTCCAACTTTGATGCCACAACAAGTCGTAGCGTCGGCCAGGTGCGGAAATGAAAAGGATACCTTGGCTCGCTTAGCCGAGAAGTCCCCTTAAGAGCCTGTTTCACGAATCCCCATTGGACGAATATCGACCTTGACCTGACGATAATCACTATATATTGTATCTAGCTTCCCGCGTGAACGATTCATGCAACAGGCCCTTAAGGGGGGAAGTTTCGTAGTTAGACGGAGATAGGGGACCCGATTTGATTGCTGCTGGGGATGTAAAGGAGCAATTGAGAGCTCCGAAGCGATGAAGAGGATGATAAATCAGCCGGGGGGAAAGTAGGGTGTGATGTCCACCGATCCGGAAAAGCAGGAGGTGAGCTATTGCCCAGTGGAGAAGAGAAGACAGATTAGGACGGCGAAGTAGGAAATAACGGCAGCTCAGGGTGAGAATTGGAGTGTATGTAGGCGATTGAGCTTAAAACCCAAAAAAGGGGCCAATCGAAGGCTGAATGTGGGAAAATAAGGCTATGGACATAATGTCTGGAGCCACTGATCTTCGTGGATATGCGGGGCAGTGGATCGCCCAAAGGTTTTTCCTGGATGAAGGAAGAGCCGAGGTTGTCGCCTCGGCACCTACTCGCTACGAACTCAAACAGCATCTAGAAGTTTTGGGCATCGGAAGAAGTCAAGTTGGCATTTGGCGAATTCCGGACGCAAACACTCCTCCCATGATTTGAGCTAGTCGGGACATAAAGCTTTGCCCAATTTTTCCTGGGGAGTTTTATTGCCAGGACTTCCTAGTCCTATGCCAGTAATATCCTTGCAGGTAGGAGATAGGGATCGTCGAACTATAATTCCCGGGTTATTTGACACTGGAGCGGTGATGACCAGTTTCCAGAGTGTTGAGCAGCTTGAATTAAACATAAGCGATGATCGCTGTGTTCCCATGGCGTTCACAGCGGCCAACGGGACTGTCTCCTGGCAGAAATTTACAGTGACCTCAGCTTGGTTGGAGGATAATGAATTTCGTCTCCCGTTATCGTTTTCAGAAAGTCTTCCCATCAACCTATTCGGTCGAGTTGGCATTATGGACCTTTGGAAAGTCATTCTAGACCCGGCTGCTTTGACGACCGAGTTGCTCTGGAGAGGGCCTCAGATGCCAAGTGGCAGCCGACCTTGGGCTGCTTCCTGGGAGGCTTACTGGTCCGATCTTATGAGCTTAGGCTACGATTGGCCGAATTGGAATTCGAGTGGTCGCCCGAGTTTACCTTCATATCCACGACGCCCGGGATGCATCCCCCGCGAAGGAGGTCATGTGTGAGACGTGGCCGAGTCTTCAAACGGTGCACGCGATGCGGAGCCCGGGTCAAAGACAAGCGTTGCGAAACAATCGTGAAGGGAGTGCCATGCAACGCTGCCGCCACCTGGGCCTACATCGTCGATGTCGCTCCTAAAGGATCCCCGCGCCGAGAGCAGAGACGAAAAGGTGGGTTCAAAACTAAGGACGAGGCAGTGGAGGCAATGAATCGTCTCCAGCAGCAGAAAACCGACGGCGGCTATGTCGAGCCCTCCAAGGCGACTGTTGCCGAGTACCTCGATATGTGGATAGAAAATGGGAAGGGAGAGTGGAGGCCCTGGACATTCAAAGGTTATAGCGCTCTAGTAAGGGTGCATATTATTCCACGCATTGGTTACATCCCGCTTCAGCAGCTTACCCAGGATCATATCAAGGCGATGTACCGAGACATCCGCATAAATGGTTACTCGAAGGGCCGGTCATCCGAACATATCGACGAGCTTAAAAAGTTCGCCTTGCGATATTCCGAGATTTCCGATCAGATCCCGCCCAGGGCCAGGATCCGCAAGCTTGTAGAGGAATTCAAAAGGCCGGAATCGACTATGCGCTACTGGATCCATCGATGTGAAGAATTAGGGCTTCTCAATACCTTGGAAAGGCAATCAAAAATTGAGCTGGTATCCAAGCGTGTATCGCCCAAAACCGTGCACAACATCCACATTGCCCTGCGGGCGGCACTTAACGATGCTATGAATACTAATCTGATCCGGACCAATCCGGCACGCGGAGCTCTTCGGCCACCTAAATGGCGAAAGGTGATGAAGACTTGGACGGTCGAAGAGTTGAGGGTTTTCCTTGAGTTTGTGAAGCCAGAGCGGAACTTTGCCCTCTATCGCTTGGCAGCGCAAAGCGGAATGCGTCGTGGGGAGCTTCTCGGATTGAAGTGGTCAAATATCAAGTTCCAGGCCAACTCAATATCAATCCAGCAGCAGCTAACCGGTCTGGAAAAGGAAGAAGAAGAATTTGAGAACTTTGATGATTTGAGTCCGACCAAGAGTGCCGCGGGGTACAGAGCGGTCTCATTAGATTCGGTCACGATGGCAGCGTTAAGCGATCATCGTTTAGCTCAAGAATTTGAAAGACGCAGTTGGGCAGATGGATATGAAGATAATGAACTGGTATTCTGTCGTGCTAATGGCAGCCCTTACGACCCTGACAGCATCACTGGGGAGTTTGAAAAGCTAGCCCGTAAGGCTGCAATCAAGCAGATTCGCCTTCACGACCTCCGCCATACTCACGCGACGTTGCTCCTCGAAGCCCACGTCGACATTACCGTGGTCAGCAAGAGGCTCGGCCACGCCAGCGTGAAGACGACCGCCGATCTGTACGCTCATGTGACCGCAAGGCTTCAAGAGGACGCAGCGCTCCGGATCGGCACTCTGGTCGATGGGGGCGGGTAGCTGGTCACAGGCTGGTCACAAACGGCGCCGGACAAGACCGGGCAAAGCAAGGCGATTTAGCATATAGCATAGCGTCTTCAAGTTCAAAACATGGCATGAGGCGACGAAAACGGATCTGTCATGACGACCAAAAAAGAGCTGTTAACCGCAAGGTTGTGGGTTCGAGTCCCTCCTCCGGAGCCATTTTTTGAACTTGAACCTCTGCCCCTCGAATAAATTCGACCCTTAACCGAGAGCATTCTGAGAGCATTTTCCCAAAAACCCGGGTAGAGTATCGGTATGGAAAGGCCGCTAATGGTGAATCTGAAGTGAGACAAGGCACTACTTACCGCCGTTGTGGCAGCTGCGGGCGGACAGTTCACCAAGCCAAAGCTCGGGAGTGTCCCAATTGCGGGGGAACGCGTATCTCCTGGGCCTACAAGGTGGATATCGCTCCTCCAGGGGCAGATCGCCAGCTCCGCTCTGGCTCTGGCTTCAGCAGTCGTCGTGAGGTTCTAGAGGCAGTGGCCCGACTCCAGACCGATAAACTTGACGGCCGATACGTCGATCCCTCGAAGATAACCCTCGGGGATTATCTGGATAAGTGGTGGGCTGAGGGAACCTGGAGCGGAAATACCAGGCGTGAGTACCGAAGCAGCGTTCAGTATCACATCAAACCGCATATCGGTAAGCTGCGCTTGCAGGAGGTAACGGTAGCCGATATAGAGAAGCTGTTCACCATTTTGTTGCGAGAGGGTAAGCGATCCCGAGGCAAGGACAGCGCTCCAATTGGGGAGCCACTGAGCATGAAGACGGTCCAGAACGTCAAGATATGCCTCCGTAAAGCTTTTAACGACGCAAGAGGAAAATATCTCTCCCCGAACCGAGAAAATCCGGCGGTGATTACCTCTTTCAAATATTCTCGTGCTCAGCATAGGCCCGAGATGCAGACTTGGACGATCGAGGAGCAGAAGAAGTTTCTCGACTTTACGACTCAAGATCGCAATTACCTCCTCTACGTCCTGGCGCTTACCACTGGAATGCGGCGAGGCGAGCTGTTGGGGCTCCGGAGGCGGGATATTGATCTTGACGGTACCAGGGTGCACGTTCGCCGGCAGTGGACTCGGGATGGAACCAACGGGCTGGTAATCAAAGGGCTGAAAAATGGATCGAGGCAGTGGCGAACTCTTGAGCTAGACGAGGTGACGGTAGACCTACTTAAAACTCACCTTGAAGCTCGCAAGGCGGAACAAGCTAAATGGGGTTTGGGGAGTGCAGAAGATTGGGTTTTTTGCCATCCGGATGGCTCGCGTTATGATCCGGATACTATTACCAAACAGTTTCAGAGAAGAGCCGGGCCTGCCAGTGTTCCGGTGATCCGCTTTCACGATTGTCGACATACTCATGCCACCCTTCTACTGGAGGATGGTCACAGCCTGAATTACGTAGCCTCTCGGTTGGGTGATCAGGAGAAAACCGTCCTGGAGAATTATGGCCATGTCACGGCGAAGAAGCGAGCCGGCGCGGCAGTAAGGATAGGTGAGCTGCTTTGGGGGTGATTCCATAATCGTTATGGGTCGTATTCAGGTCTCAGGCCTCAGGCATCAGCCCTTGGGTCTTTGTTTTAGGGATTTGTCTCCAATAGCCTCCAGTATCGATCCTTCCCAATCCATCTTCCATGGCGACGACTCCACTTCCGCAGCAAGTACAACTGCCTTTCTTAGACCAGATCGGAGCAAGCCTTCCACGACTTCAATTAGTTTTTCAGGCGTCAAGTCTGGGCCATCGTCTTGTTTGATCGACTTAACTGCACTACCATGCACGAATCCGCTTCTAAATTTGTAGGCGTTTCGAAACAGATTAAAGATTGATTGTGGGCTTTGATTCGAGTCCTCAATGAATGAGGCGGCACGAAGAGCCAGCCGATAACTCAACTCTCCACGTTCATCGGTATCGCCACCGAGGAACAGCGCTTCTGCTGCTACGATGAGGTCAACGAGTCGATCTTCTGCCCGCGTTCTCTCGCCTTTGTAACTGAAGCGACGTACAGCAAGTGCGAGATGCTTTGTATCGGTTACTCCATGAGTATGAAGTTGATCCCACAGCTTGGGCAATTCTTCAGCTTCCAATCGTGTGAGGTCATAATTATGAAAATGCCAACTGATTGGATGGCTCGAAACGGAATGTTTAATAAGATCGCTTGGTATCAACATCACTCGTGTGCCAACCGCCACCTCTCCGATCTTGAACAGACGTAGACAGCTCGTCAGTTCATCGAATTCCTGCATGACCAGAATCGCCTCCTGGTCGCTCGAAGGAGGCTCAGTCCGTCGCTCTACTACTACCTTGGGCGTCCGGTATTCCGCCTTGACCATATGCGTTGGGGGCCAAATGTATGGCGCCGTAGGAAATAATGACTGGAGGGCCCCAGCAGAATACAACTTGCCGACTTCCTCGACTCCGATCGGCATGATAGTCAAATTCGAAGACAGCTTGATTGTCTCTGCTTCTGGCGAGTTGATGCCGAGGACTGGGGCAATCACGTTGACGACCAGCTGCTTAGCGTCTAGGAAATCTTCAATCCTTGTCGCACTGGTAGCCGCTGCCTCATGAAGCCTGGCATCGATGACCCCGCCGTCATAGCCTTCCATAGCCTCACAAAGGCACTTGTCAGGGAGCTGAGTCAGCTCCAAACGAACCGCTCCATATCTGGTTCCGACTAAGCATTTGGATTGCTCAACCCAATTAGTCCGTCCTTGCATAAAATCGACCACCGCCTTGTATTCTGGAAGCGCATGGAGAGGTGTCTCTCTATGGGAGATCGCGATTGCCCACGAAAGCTTATGCTTTCCTTGGAGCTGGAAGGCACCAGAATCGTGCTTCGTCCAATGTTCAGCAGGTAATTGGATCAACTCACCATTTTGTATATTGGATTTCACTACTGGAACAGCAGCAGAGACGTATTGCTGGATGAGAGTTTGAAATGGTGTCAGGGCCTTAATCAAAGGACAGCTGGTCCGCCCCTTAAGGGGCGGACTCCACCCTCCAGATAAACGACCTGATTCTGGTGATGGGCCTCTGCAGCAATGGCAACACGACGTGCCAACCGAGGAATGAGAAGATCCTGGGCCTCTTGAAGAGAATAGTACTTATATTCGCTTAACTCGCTCTCCTGAAGGTGAATATTAGAGACTAAGTCATCGCTGAGGGTTCCTCCATCGAAGACCCAGAGGATTTTGTCTCCTTCCTTAGCATTAGGTGCCCAGTCAACTGCCAAAAGATGCCCGATGGTCGGCTCGATACCAAGTTCTTCTCGGACTTCTCTGATGCAGGCATTTAGTGGTGACTCACCAGGCTGTAGATATCCTCCCGGGATTTCCCAACTCTGCTTATAGATAGGTTTGACTAACATGATGTGGCCTTGGGAGTCAAAGAACAATGCTCCTGCAGCCGAATAGGCACGGCTTCGGGGATCCTTGGGTTCAGTCATGATTCAAACGACCCGAAGGCGTTGCGCCAAGCCGATAAGTTGACGGTTTGGTCCTGTACGCGAATTGGTTATCCAGCGCTTCACAAGTTGACGACTTAGAAAGTGATACCTAACTTGTTCGGGAGCGAGCTTTTCCGCTGAAAGAAGCAGAAACAAAGCTTTTTCCGGTTGATTCCAATCGCTGTAAGCCCTTGCGATTTCAAGAGTATGACGAGCTTGGCGTTCTACCGGGAGCTGAGAAGTATTAATTTGTGGTCCTAAATCGACAGCAATTTGGGCATCTCCCAGTTCCGAAGCGGTCGCTACTCGGTGAATGGCTACGTTGGTGGGGCCGAAAGCGGTCCACAGCTGATTATCATCTTTACCAAGTCGGCGGGCTGTTTCAGCTGCTTCGCTCAGGAAGATACGGGTTGTCTGGCGATCTGATCCTCTAGAAGAGGCCATGCTACCGGCCAGAAAAAGCATCCCATAAACAGAAAGATATTCAGGAGATGCTTGGCTCAAGCCAGGTTGCATATAGGAAGCCGCATCGTTAGTAAGCTGAATAGCGGCGGAAAATCTTCCGGTCGACTGCAAGGTATGAACAACGGAACGAAATAACGAGCCGATAACCGTTGCCTCGCCAGCTTGTTGCGCCGCGACCAGGCCCCGGTCTGCCGCAATCCATGCCAGATTTTGCTCTCCAAGCTTGGTCAGGATGGCAGCGGCAGCTTGGTAGGATAAGGCAAGTATTGATTGTGAGCTACTAAGCTCTTTACCTTTGTATGAACTGGTGGCGGAAATGGTATTCGCAAGCAGGAATGGTAGGCGTTTGATCATCAGGCTGTAGTTAGAAGATTGATAGGCTTTCATGACCTCGTCGAGTTCATCTTGAAGCCTTTCCGTCGGAAGTGGATTATCTGCAGAGGCGGTTTTTAGTAGCGGGGTCAGCTGCCGATAATCCATAAGAATATCCCTCAATATGGGGATAGTATGTTGCCCGCTATCCGGAGTCCAGTCCATAAGCTTTGGTTCAGCCATCAAGTCCCCAACGGTGACGTCAAGTACGTCGGCAAGCTTCTTAATAACCGAGAGTCGATCAAGTGGGATATGGTTATTCTCGACCTTGCCTAACCAGTCGACTTTGCGACCAACCCGGTGAGCGAGAATTTCTTGGGGAATTCCCCGTCTACGTCGATACCAACGGATTCGTTCCCCAAGGCTAATCGTCTCAGTCATGCCTCGCATGAATTGATCTTCCTCTATTTGTGCTTCTTTATCCCGGAATAATTTTCCGGGTTCTGCCTTTGCCAGCGTAGTTTACTGGGGGCATGAAAGTTTCACGTTTCGTTCCGACGACGAACCGGACTGGGATGAAGTTCGACGTAGGGGCGGATTTCACTTCGGTCGACGTAGGTACGCCGATCCCCTGTGCGCCGATACGTTTGAAGTTGATGCTGCTTAATCAGGCGGTACAGCGTGCGCCGGGTAATCCCAAATTCTTGCGCCACCTCATCAATTGGCCCGGCATCCATAAAAAAAGCATATCAGGACAATCTAGGCCGAACACATTGACAATCAAGACAAATTGTGACATAATGGGACAAAAGACTGGAGGTGAAGAAATTAGCAAAAGATTAAAAGTCAATTAGTTAGTAAATAAGGCGGCCGCCCCGCTAGCCAGCAAGCAAATCGGGACGGCCATATGAACCCAAAGGAGGTTCCTTTATGCAGTTTAGCACGAATGTTTTGACGTGGATTTGGGGCGGTCTAATCAGGGAGGCGGGATATGACCCTTCCTGAAACTCCGGGCAGTTTGGCTGTTGCCAATGGGAAGACGATGGCTATGGCCGAGGCCCCGGACGTAGTCACCGTAGACGAGCTTAGAAAGCTACTCCGGATCAGTCGTAATCAGGCTTATACGTTGGTGAAGAAAAAGGGCATCCTAGCCTGTCGGATTGGGGGTGCAATTCGAATTCCCAAAGCAGCCATCGAGGATTTTCTGGCTGGCAGTTCAGCCTATGAAGAAGAAAGCGGGAAGACCTCGTGATAACCCACGCAAATCTATCAAGTGGACCTTGGCCGTCTTCGGTGAGGCTTACGGCGGTGCTGGCGGCGCTGGTGACGGTGGCCGGCTGGGCGCTCTCCTATGACGCCCTCTGGTCAGGAGCCCTGGGCATCGGTATCCGGCCCCAGCTGGCCTGGATATTCCCGCTGGTGGTCGATGGGGTGGTGGCCACTTGCTATGTGGCTACCTTTGCCATGAGGGCGGAATCACTTCGGATTCGTGCCTATGTCTGGGGCGTTCTGCTTTGGGCGGTTACCTTGAGCGTCACCGGCAACGCCCTTCATGCTTGGCTCGATCGCTCTCACCTGGCGGTTCCACTAGTGCTGGCAATTCCAGGTTCTGCGGTTCCGGCGATCTCGCTGGCGCTGGTGATTCACGTACACGTGATTTTGGCTCGGGCGGTACTGCCCCAAGCTGCGAATTCGGACGCAACCGAATCCCGCCTAAAGTTGCGCCGCGCAACAGGCGAGAAAGTAGTTGTGCCATGCAACAACAAGGCGGACAAGATCGCTCGACTCTTGCGCTCAGAGCTGCCGACTCTGCTGGCGGTGGGCGATGGCCGCACGCAGCTCATCAAGCGAGTTGCGCGGCGCACCCAGGCCACCTCATCCTATGTGCGGCGAATCGCCGCTGGGGTCGAAAGCGAGGCACGCAATACAACTCCAAATCCCGAGCTGGAGGTGGTCTCCTGATGCTTGCAATCCAACTCTCATCCCCACTCCGCCAGTGGGTATCTCCTCCAACCAGAGGGAGGGCAGCGGCGGGTGCCCTCCCCATTGACTCAATTGGAGGTAGCTGATGTCTTTCCTGGGCTCAACTGAGAAAAAAGTCGCCAAGGGTAGCGTGCTTGAGAAGCTGATTCTCGGAGTTCTCGCGATCTTCGTGGTCTCCGCTCTGATTCCAATTCTGACCGAGAAGATCGCTCATATCGCTGCCGAGTTAACCAATAGCGCACTCGCCCTGGCGCCCAAGGTGGCCATCGCCTCGGCGTTGGTGGGGACCATCGTCTTCCTCTCCCCCTGGCATGCCCATCACGGCTTCAAGTTGGTGCGCAATGCGGCCGGCTGCGCCTTTGCCGCCAGCCTGATCCCCACTGTCTTCCTCTGGATCAGCACTCAGGGTCCGAACATCGCCGCCGGAGCGCTTAACACAGCCTCGGTTATCGGACACAGCCTGCAGGGAATTGGGGGCTAGGTGTAGTGCCCACGGACGTTGTTGACAAATAAGAGAGCCCTCCTGGCACGATCTGGATATGAAAAGACAGATCACAGGAGAGCTCCTAAATGTATGGTAA
>JBOHUW010000032.1:0-9810 GCA_050734895.1 Candidatus Dormibacteraceae bacterium
CCCTAGCTGAGACGAGGGCTAGCCTGGATTACGCGCTTTCAATACCGCGGGCATCGAAGGAAATAATTTCTGCCGCTGAATGTGCGGATATAGTCCTCGGCTGGCCACGATGGCAACTCGGGTCTGGCCCAACTCTTACATCATGATCGCTGTTATTTATGATCGAGCGGAATGGAACTAAATCCCCATCGCCAAGATTTATTTCGGCCTGACACAGCTCGGGCCCATCAAAGTGGATTTGCCGCTCAATTCCACTAAAGTTCGTGTTTGACCACAAGCACACCTCATCGCTGCTGCAGAGGTACGCTGGCACCCGATCCGCGGTAGATGCACTTGCCAAAGTAGGGGATGCGAATCCTATGAGGCTAACCGCAGCTACCACAGGTATGGCCATTACTCGAGATTTTGAACACAACCTAGCCAACGTATGCATAAAACCTTCCTCCTAAAATTGTTGAATTAGGCTGACAAAAATATGATCTGCCTAAAAAATGACATTGGGAATGTTAACATGCCAGGCGAAGCTTATAGTGGCCAGGCGCAATAACAGAGATGAGCCAAGAAGCAGATTAGCGTGAAGTCGTTCCTCTGGCGGAATGGTGTATTTCCTAACTAGAGGAAGGCGAAGATGATGACGGGGGCAGGCCAGCTTCGGCCAGCACCGCGGCCGGCCAGGGCAGATCCGATTCCAGGCGTACCTGATGGATGCGATAATTCTCCGCCGTCTCCACCGTCCATTGAACTGCTCCGGTCTTGAAGGTAGTTCCCGGCTTGGGGAAGCGACCCAGGGTGGCCAAGACGTAGCCTCCCACTGAATCGTAATCTTCGCTCTCCTCTAACCCCAGAGCAAGACGTTCATTTAGCTCATCCATCGGCAGGAGAGCATCGACCTGGGCCAGGCAGGGTCCGAGGATTTTCAGCTGCTCCTCCTCGCTGCCATCGTATTCATCACGAATCTCGCCGACGATCTCCTCCAGCAGATCCTCCAGGGTGACTAGGCCGGCAGTCCCCCCATACTCATCGAGAACCACCATCATGTGCACCCGCTGGGCCTGCATCTGGTGGATCAGTTCATCCACCTTCTTCGACTCCGGAGTGAACTCGATCGGCCGCATCAGCCGCTCAATCTGGAAGGGAGGGCGGGGATCGTGAGCCAGGAGCAGAGTCAAATCCTTGGCGTGGACCAGCCCGACAATATTGTCGAGGTCTTGGTCGTAAACCGGAATTCGAGTGTGCCTGGTTTGGCGGAATAGATCGAGGATCTCTTCTAATCTCGAGGTCTTATCCACCGCGGTTATGTCTGTCCGCGGCACCATTACCTCGCGCACTGCCATATCCCCAATCTCGATAATGCCGTGGATCATCTCCCGCTCTTCCTGCTCAATCTCTGAGACATGGAGCATCGACATCAGCTCCTCCTCGGAGAGATAGAGCGAGGGTGCCGCCCCTCCACCGGTTACTCCTCGAGCCACCAGGGTGATCAGCCAGAGGACCGGTCGCAGCGCTCGGCTGAGTAGGTCTACCGGCCGAGCGGCGAGCAGTGCGATTCGCTCGGAGTGACGAATGGCCACCGTCTTCGGGGTGACCTCGGCAAAGATGAGCAGAAAGACGGTCAGTAGGAGGGAGATCCCCAAATCGGCGGCAAAGCCGTAGCCGGCGGGTAGAAAGTGCACCGAGAGTAGGGTGGTGGCGAAGGAGGCGAGGATCAGGGCCACCGTATTCACTACCAACACGGTGGAGAGGAAGCGGTTGGGATCCTGATGCAGCCGCTCCAGCATCCGTGCCGAGGGGTTGCCGGCTTCGGCCAGGTGCTGGGCCTTGAAGTGCCCAACCGAGGTGATCGCCGTCTCAGCTGCCGAGGCCAGCGCCGAGATCACCACACAAATTAGAAGGAGGAGGATCTCACTCCAGGCTTCGGTGTTCATTTTTAAATATCAGCGGAAGAGTTCGCTAACGCTGCGGTTCTCGTGAACCCGGGTAATCGCCTCGGCGAGGAGGGGAGCCACGCTGAGTACGGTCAGCTGCGGCCAGCGCTGCTCGGCCGATACAGGAACCGTATTGGTAACCACCACCTCGTCGATCTCCACTCCGCCCAATCGCTGTTTGGCATGGTGGCTGAGCACCGGATGGGTGATCGCCGCGATGACCCGCCGCGCCCCTCGCTCTTTTAGGGTCCTGGCCACCTCGACGAGGGTCCCTCCGGTGGAGATGATGTCATCAACCACGACGCAGTCCTGCCCTCGCACATCGCCGGCCATCTCCAAAATCTCCGAAACATCATCCTCGGGTCGCCGTTTATAAGCGAAGATCAGCGGGGCCTGAAGTAGCTTGGCCATCGATTCCGCCCGCTTTGCCCCGCCCGCATCCGGAGAGACCACCGTGCAGTGCCCCAACCCCCGCTTGCGCAGATAATCGGCGAGAATCCGATGGGCCGTTAGGTGATCGGTGGGAACATCAAAGAAGCCCTCGATGGCCTCCGTGTGCAGATCCAGCAAGAGCAGCCGATCCGCCCCGGCGAGGGTGATGAAGTTGGCTATCAACTTGGCGCTGATCGGTTCCCTGGGTTGCGATTTCCGCTCTTTCCTAGCGTAGCCGTAGTAGGGAACGACCGCGGTAACTCGCCCCGCCGAGGCGCGGCGTAAGGCGTCGAGGAGGAGGAACAGCTCCATCAGATTTTCACTCACCGGTGGTCCGGTGGGTTGGATCACGAAGACATCATGGCCTCGCATCGAATCCTGAATCTTGACGTCGATCTCGCCATCTGAGAAGCGTCGAATGCGAGGGTCGGTGAGCGGAATTCCGACCTCGTCGGCGATTAGCTGGGCCAACTCCGGATTAGCCGTTCCGCAGAGCAACTTCATCTCCCCCCAGGGAGAGTTCTCCTCGCTAGCAAACTCCATAGTGGTCTGAGGCCGTCCAATCATCGTCGTATAACCCGGGCGGGTGCTCCCACCGCCATCACTCCTGGAGGAAGGTCTTTGGTCACCACCGACCCGGCCCCAGTACGCGCGCCCCGGCCGATCCTGATTGGGGCTACCAACATGCTGTCCACTCCCAGGAAGACCTCATCCTCGATCACCGTCGGGTGCTTGTGCTCCCCGTCGTAGTTGGCGGTGATCGTTCCGGCGGCGATGTTTACTCGTTCACCTACCGTGGCATCGCCCAAATAGGAAACGTGGGGCACCTTGCTTCCCTCGCCGATCCGCGTTCGTACCAGTTCGGCAAAGCTGCCGACGTGTACTCCTCGGGCAATCTCAGTGCCCGGCCGCAGTTTGGAGAATGGCCCGCAGTCGGAGTCCGACGCCAACTGTGCCTCCTTGATCCAGGAGTGGCTCACCCGCACTCGCTCACCCAGGACCGAATCGATGATCTCCGCTTCCGGTCCGAGATGACAGCCCTCTCCAATTACGGTTCGACCGCGCAATATCGTTAAGGGTTCTAGCACCGTATCCTGGCCGATTTCAACTTCCGGTTCGACGTAGGTGGTGGTTGGGTCGATTACCGTTACTCCCGAGAGCATCAATCGGTGCAGAGTTCGCTCCCGCAAGACGGCTTCGGCCCGGGCCAGCTGAACTCGGTCGTTGATTCCCAAACCTTCCCGAACATCCGCCAGTTCGACCACCTCAACCGGGCGCAGGGTGCGGAAAACATCTGTCAGGTAATACTCTGATTGAGCATTGTTGGTATTTAATTGGGCCAGCGCTTCGACCAAAGCCGGTCCGGCAAAGCAGTAAATCCCGACATTGATTTCGGTTGTCGCCTGCTCGATGGCAGTGGCATCTCGATGTTCGACAATTCGGGCAAAGCTGCCGTCCTGGCTTCGAATAACTCGCCCGTCCGGTCGGGTGGAGTCATCAACGCTGGCCAGGGTTCCAGCCGCCCCGGCTGCCTGATGAGCATCTAGCACCCGCTGAATCGTCTCCGCCTGAACCAACGGCATGTCACCGTTCAGGACCAGCACGCGGGAGGTTGACCTCAATCGCTCTGCCGGCACCTGGGCTACCGCGTCGCCGGTACCGCGAACTTGGGGTTGGAGAACTACCTCACACCGTCGCTCCAGATGTTGGCGGACCTGCTCATGATGAGGGGAGATAACCACCACCACCTCATCGACCCCGGCCTCTCGACAGCTCTCGATGACATAATCCACCATCGGCTGGCCACCGAGGGGATGGAGCACTTTTGGGGTGCGTGATCGCATCCGGGTACCGTGCCCGGCGGCAAGGATGACAGCTAAGGTTGTGCTTTGATCACGCAAGGGAACCGCCTGCAGATTATAAGAGAAAACCGATCGCGACGCGTTCGCCTGGTCAATTACGGCAAAGTGTATGGCTGATGACCTCTGTAACCCCCACCCTCCTTCCCCTGCTGCCACTCAAAAATACGGTGGTCTTTCCCCACCTGGTAGTCCCCCTAACCGTTGGTCGACCGCGCTCGCTGGAGCTGCTCGAAACCTTACCGACCAACGATCGGGTGCTCGCCGTCTCTGCTCAAAGCAATGATGCGGTCGAAGACGCCGGCTGGGAGGATGCCTGCAAGATCGGAACCAAAGTCCGGATTCAACACCTTCTCAAACTCCCTGACGGCATCATGCAGCTGGCCGTTCAGGGTCTGGAGAGAATCCGCCTCAATTCCTTGGTTGAAGATCAGCCCTTCCTGATCTCCGCCGTAGAGACTCTGCCTGAACAGCCGGGACCCGAGCGGTCGGAGCTGGAGGTAGAGGCGCTGACCAGGAGCGTCACCACCTCCTTTCAGCAGTTGGTGGCAATAGCCCCCTACCTCCCCGGCGAACTGCTGCAGGCGGTGGTTAGTATCGATGACCAAACCCACCTGGCCTACTTCATAGCCAACTACGTCCGCCTCTCGGTGGAGCAGCGGCAGGAGATTTTGGAGTTGGAGACGGCGCGCGCCAAGTTGGAGCGGCTGCTTGGTCTGATGGCCCACGAGTTGCAGGTGTTGGAGCTGGGCCGGCAGATTCAATCCCGTGCCGAGCAGTCAATCGGGGAGTCGCAGAGGAAGTATTTTCTACAGGAGCAACTGAAGGCGATTCAGCGTGAGCTAGGGGAGAACGATCCCGAAACGGCCGAGGTGGGTGAGCTGCGCTCCCGCATCGAGGAAACAGGAATGCCTCCCGAGGCGGCCCGCGAAGCCGAACGGGAGCTAAGCCGACTGGAGCGTATCCCCTCCGCCTCCCCCGAATCTTCGGTCATTCGTACTTATTTGGAGCTGTTGGTTTCGCTCCCCTGGAACCGTTCCACCGAGCAGGAGATCGATATCCAGAGGGCGCGGAAAGTGCTCGATGCCGATCACTACGACCTGGATAAAATCAAGCAGCGCATCATCGAATACTTGGCGGTTCGCCGCCTCAAGCAGGAGCGCGGCACCACCGAACTAGGCCATGAACCGATCCTCTGCCTGGTCGGGCCGCCGGGGGTGGGCAAGACCTCGCTCGGGCAGTCGATCGCCCGCGCTCTGGGACGGAAGTTTGTCCGTGCCTCGCTGGGCGGAGTCCATGATGAAGCCGAGGTGCGTGGTCACCGCCGGACCTACATCGGCTCGATGCCCGGAAGAATCATCCAGGCCATTCGGCGAGCGGAGTCGAACGATCCGGTCTTCATGCTCGATGAGGTGGATAAGATCGGCGCCGACTGGCGCGGCGATCCCTCCTCGGCGCTGCTCGAGGTGCTCGATCCAGAGCAGAACCAGGATTTCCGAGACAACTACCTCGATGTTCCCTTTGATCTTTCCCGGGTGATGTTTATCTGTACCGCCAACTCCCTGGATACGATTCCGACCGCCCTTCGTGATCGGATGGAGGTGCTCCAACTTTCGGGCTACACCGAGCAAGAGAAGTTGCACATCGCTCGCCGTTTTCTCCTGCCCAAGCAGCTCAAGGCGCACGGCCTGACGCGGAAGGAGATTCGCTTTCCCGATCGGGCGATCCGCCTCATCTCCCATGAGTACACCCTGGAGGCCGGGGTACGCAATTTGGAGCGAGAGATTGCCGGGGTGCTTCGTCGGGTGGCGGCCGACATGGCCGGCGGCGATCTGACCGGCTCCGTCACCATCGACGAGCCGCGGATTCGAGAGGCGCTGGGCAAGCGGCGTTACTTCAATGATGTGGCCGAGCGGATCGAGCGGCCCGGGGTGGCGGTAGGGCTGACCTGGAGCCCGGTTGGGGGCAGCATAATCTTCGTCGAGGCGGCCCAGATGCCGGGTGAAGGCAACCTGCATCTAACTGGTCAACTCGGCGACGTAATGAAGGAGTCGGCGGAGACCGCCCTCTCCTACCTGAAGGCCCACGCTGCCGAGTTGGGGTTTGATGGTTCGAGGTTTGAGAAACAGGATATACATCTCCACGTACCGGCCGGAGCGCAACCCAAGGATGGTCCTTCGGCGGGGGTTTCCGTCCTTTCCGCGATGGCTTCTATCATGAGCGGGCGTCCGGTCCGTGACGACCTGGCGATGACCGGTGAGATTACCCTCCGGGGACGGGTGTTGCCAGTAGGTGGAATCAAGGAGAAGGTGCTGGCCGCCCATCGGGCCGGGCTGCGCAAGGTCCTGGTTCCGACCCCCAATCAGGCCGATTTGGACGATGTCCCGGAGGATCTGCGTCGCGAGCTGGAGATCATCCTGATCGACTCGATCGACCAGGTGCTGGCGACTGCTCTGCCGGGTCTTCCCTCCCTCAACGGCCACCGGCTGGAGCGGCGACGGAAGGAGAAAGTCAGCTGAACGAAAGGAGCTCTGTTTTCGTCATCTCCGTGCAGCCGGGCCAAGAAATCTTGACGACTGTGGCCGAGCAGGTCGGGCAGAAGGGTGTGAGCAGAGCTGTGATTGTGTCACTTGTGGGCGCGGTTGGTTCAGCCTGCATTAGTAATATGCCGAAGTGCGATCCTAAGAGTGACATCTTGACCGAGTACGAGCAGCCTATGGAGATGTCCGGAACTGGCGAAATCAAGGACGGGAATCCGCACATTCATTGCGTGCTCGGCCTCGAAGGCGACACGACGATATCCGGGCACCTGCATTGGGCCAAGGTTGATCACTGGTTTGTGAACGTATATGTGATGCCGCTGTGAATGATTTGTCGGGTAAATCGGGGTAGTACCTTCACGACTTCCCGGCTAATTTCACTCCGATGCCGTAATGACCTTGCGCGCTTCATCCTCAGTAGTAACCGCAGGCTGCGACCCGGCCAGCGGACGGCCAGCGGTCTCCTTGGCCAGGAAGATGCAAATCCCTCCAATCAGCCCAGCCGCAACCAGGTAGTAGCCAGGCCAGTTCAAGTCACCCGTAGCCAGCACTAGAGCGCTGACTACAATGGCGGTGGTTCCGCCGAAGGCCGAGACGAAGATGTTGAATGTGATAGACAAACCGCTGTATCGGATGCGCGTTGGGAACATTGAGGGCAACGTGGATGGTGCGACAGCGGAAAAGCAGACTAGCATCAGGCCCATCACTAGCAACCCGAGGAAAGTTGGGAACAACTCGCCTGTACGCAGCAACCATACCGAGGGCAAGCCAAGAACTATCAACGCTCCCGATCCGATGAGCATCACTGGACGGCGACCGAAATGGTCACTGAAACGGCCGATGAATGTGATCACTACCATAAGTGCTACCAGCACCACGATCTGCAACAGATTCGACACATTCACACTGAGGCCCCCCTTCCCGGTCTGGGGCAGAGTAGTGGTCAGATAGGTAGGAACATAGCTGGTAAGAAGATAGTTAGTCACATTCCATACAATTACGATGCCACCGGCCAGCAGCATATCCCGCCAGTGATCGAAAAAGACCGCCCGGAGCGCCGCCTTGGCGCTGATGCCTTGCTGTTCTTCGGACTCGGCCAACAGATTCTCAAACGCGGGGGTCTCCTTCAACCTGGTTCTCAGATAGAGTCCAGCAATACCCAATGGCAAGGCCAGCAGGAAGGGCAGGCGCCAACCCCAGGTAAGCATCTGCTGCTTGGACAATATCATGGTGAGCACGGTGACCAGGCTGGCACCAAACGCATAACCAGTTAGTGTGCCGAATTCCAACCAACTGCACAGAAAGCCCCGCTTGCGATCCGCAGAGTACTCGGCGATAAAGGTCATCGCCCCGCTGTACTCGCCACCGGTCGACAACCCCTGCACCACCCGCACTGCCAGAACCATTAACGGAGCCGATATCCCAACGGCCGCGTAGCTGGGTAATAGGCCTAATACCGTCGTGCCGGCGGCCATCATGATTACCGTGATCGAAAGGACTTTGGTTCGTCCGATCCGGTCGCCCAGGGGTCCGAAGATTAGGCCGCCCAACGGCCGAACTAAGAACGACACCGAGAACACCGCGAACACATAGATCACAGCGACAGAGTTGGGTAATCCGGAGAAGAAAACCTTGGTGATCACCGGCACCAGGTAGGCATAGACGCCGAAGTCATACCACTCTGTGATATTCCCAATCGCAGCTGCGGCTACTGCTCGCCGCATCGTTGGTGCACTGGTAACCGTGACTTGTTTGATCAAATTTGAAGGTCTATCTGCGGACTTGGTCATTCGCCTTTCATCTCCCTGTTACTGCATGCGGACTTTATCACTTTTGAGGCCGATTTATGAGGTACGCTGAGGGACCTGGGGGGAATCAGCCGGGGATTAAGTAGTCTGAAAGATGATAATGCTTGAGGAATCACCCTAACCCATGTGCCCCAAGTCTAAGCAACCGCCTGATCTAAACCTCCGCGGAGAGCGCGTCATCTTGATACCAGTAAGCGCTGACCACGTGAAAGAGCTGCGGCGAATTTTGCATACGCCCGAGGTTCATGCCCGCTGGAGCGATGAGGACGCTTCCGCCCAATGGCCTTTCGACGACCTCTCCTCCACGCGATTCAGCATTCTGATGAACGGATCAGTGTGTGGGATGGTGCAGTACAGCGAAGAGGAGGAGCCCGCTTACAAGCATGCGTCGATAGACATCTTCCTCGACCCCGCAGTACACGGGCAACACATCGGCCGGGATTCCGTACAGACCCTGGCTCGTTATCTCGTGCGTGAGCGTGGCCATCACCGCTTGGTAATAGACCCTGCCGCCGACAACCAGTCCGCCATCCGATGCTATACAGCAGTCGGCTTCCGTCCTATCGGTGTGCTGCGGCGCTATGAACGTGACATCGACGGCAAAGGCTGGCATGATGGCCTACTCATGGACTTACTCGCCGAGGAGCTGGACCAGCCTTCCTGAGGGCGGATGATATCTCGTTGCAGGATCCCCCGGTTGGTTGTAAGTGTTGGTTAGCGGACGTTGCGGAGCCATCGTCGTTGCCAGGGCGTTTCGACCGCTCGGCGATGGTAGTTGCTGCGGACCCAGGTGAGTGCTTCGCTAGGGGTGAGGCCGTCGAGGATGGCCAGGGCAGCCAGGGCGGTTCCGGTGCGACCGATGCCGCCGTGGCAGGCGGCTTCGACGCGTTTGCCAAAGTGTGCGCGCCGGTAAGCATCGTGGAGGGCGTCCAAGGCGTCCTCGCGGTCGGTGGGGATCCAGAAATCCGGCCAGCGGATGTGCCGGTGAGGCCACGCCGGGACCGGGCCGTGGGCCAGGATCAGAGAGAAGTCGGCGGGGCTGGCAGGATCGCTCAGGCGCCGGCCTCGGACTCGAACTCCGCTAGGCAAGGTGACCAGCCCTGTGTCGTCTAGCCAGGGAGTGCCAGTCATCGTCGGGCGGGAGCCTGGCGTGCGGGTGGAATGGCTTTGGCGAGGTAATTGTCCTCGGCGGAGTAGTTCAGCATCGGGGTGAAATAGTCGTGGTGGAAGCCGGGTGGTAGCTGGG
>JBOHUW010000033.1:0-9800 GCA_050734895.1 Candidatus Dormibacteraceae bacterium
CCTCTCATCCACTGCCCGGGTGAGCATGGCGATCTGGTAGATGTCCCTCAGCAGCTCATCTTGACAGCTACTTTCCTCTTCAACCACGCCCCGAGTTTAACTCTGTCAAATCGGGCGCTGAGCTGACCCAATGTCGAAAAATTCCAAGCCGAATTAGGCTTCAGGAGATAGAAGACAGGGGCGGAGATAGAGCAAGTCCATCGACCGATTGTCTGCGTTCCGGCCTTGGCAGAGAAGTTCAATAGATTCATGGAAGCTAGGGTCCCAATACGGTTTTCAACATCACCAGCAGCCTCGGTCACTTTCATTATCCCCGCCCGCAACGAAGCGGGCCATATAGCCGTGGCCGTAAAAATGGCGATTGCAGCAACTAGAGCAGGCGATAGGGTAGTAGTTGTCGACAGCGCATCTACCGATAACACTGCCGAGGAGGCCCGCACGGCAGGCGCGGACGTGCTGAACGGTCCGAAAGGGAAGGGAGCGGCGATGGCAGTCGGGATCGCAGAGTCGCAAACTACCTGGCTGATCTTCCTTGACGGCGACCTCCTCCGCGAGGAGCCCAACGTTGCCGAAGTCTTGCGGCAAGCAGTTGATCGAGAGCATGAAAACAAAAATGTCGGTCAGGTGTTAGGGGAATTCACCGAAGCAAAATTCGGGGTTATTCACTCACGTTTGATCGGCGTCTACGAACCGTTGATCAACTCGCTGTTTCTGGAGATGAGTGGGCAGTTCGGTAACTTTCCGCTCACTGGATTCCGAGCCGTGCGCCTAAATGCCCTTCCGAACGATCTGACACAAGGATACGGGGTTGAGGCCGCAATCAACATCCATAACCGCAGACGGTCCATCACGGAACCGGTCGGCATGATCGCGCTAGGGGGAAATCCCAACCCACAGATGGGCGGAGAAATTATCAAAACGATCCTTGATATTGCCGAACAATACCATCGCATACGGCCGACCGATCGAGGTCTTTGGGAGAGCTGGATAAACAAAGTGAGCGAGCTCAAACCGCAACAAGGTGCTAATGATAATTCGTATCGCCAGCAGGTGACAGAATATATTCTCAATCATCCATCGCCTAGCATCACGAACCCCGAAACCACAGTACCGGAGCTATAGGCCGCCCCAAAGGCGATCTAGCGGGAGCACGTACAGACGATCCTCGATAACGTAGGAACGCGAACCTAGGTAGAGCAAAACACCGCCCACAAAAGCTCTTCCCAACCTCTCTCGGAGAAGTCGGAGTCCGCGGAAATCCTCATCTAGGACCCTACTTGCTGCCTTCACCTCCACCCCGGCGATTCGCCCATCGTCCGTTTCGCAAACCAAGTCAACCTCCTGAGCATCCTTCATCCGGAAGTGGCCGAAGGTGAACTGAGCCTGGGCCCAGCCAGCCTGCTTTAAAAGCTCATTGACCACAAAAGTTTCAAGGATATGACCAAACTCGGTAAGGGTGGTAGATTCCCGGGCGGCCAACTTATTCTCGGTAACGCCAAGCAAATAGGCAGCCAGGCCGCTGTCAACCAGATGCACCTTGGGCGAATGATTGACTCGGGCAGAGAGGGTGCGGCCATAAGCCCCGAGGCGATGGATCAGAAACACCGACTCCAGCAGCTGAATGAAATCGTTCACTGTACTCTTCTCCAGCTGGATGGAGTTGGCAACGGTAGTCGAATTGAGCAGCTGGGAGCTTTGTGCCGCCAGCCGACGCAGGATCTCGGGAAGAACCTCACGCTGCCGGACTTTTCGAAACTCTAACACATCGCGTTGAATCACCATCTCGACGAAATCTCGAAACCAACGACGTCGAGATTCTGCCGTCGTCCGAGCCAGCGCAATCGGTAGTCCGCCAGCCAAAACCAACTGCTCATAAGTCTGGCGAGTCGTTGTAGAGGGGGTTGCAGTGATCAACTCGGCGGGGTCATTTACCAGGGTATCGAGAAAAGTCTCTTGCACCCCCCGAAGCTCACCCTGGGAGAGCGGCCACACCCTGATGATATGGGCGCGCCCAGTCAGCGACTGACTGGCCACCGGCAGCGTCATGTAACGGGTGGATCCGGTAAGTAGGTACCGACCAGCCCGAAGGTCACGGTTAAGCTCGGCTTTAATAGCATCGAGTACCGGCAATACATGCTGAAATTCGTCAATACAGACGGGTTCAGGAGCAGTTATGAAAAAGGCAGGATCAGCCATCACCATATGGCGAGTAGTGAGATCGTCCAAATCGAACACTTCGACCCCCCGAGCCCGCGCACAACCCCTCAAGAGAGTGCTTTTGCCTACCGTACGAGTCCCATTTAGGATTACTACCGGCTCCTCACTGAGACGCTGAGCGATGACCATCTCCAAATGCCTGCTGACAATCCCCCTTTCCGACAAATTCATCACCCTCAACCTAGCATAATCCTTCAACGGTCGGCTTAAAAATCCTCCACTTGGCGGGCAAATTATCCTTCAACAGTCGGCCTAAAAATCCTCTATTGGTCGGACCCCAATCAGGAGATGGCCAGCTCGCTCAAGCGTCGCTCGGCGGCGGCTCGTAAGAGAGGATGCGCCTCCAGCTGCCGATCACCGGCGAGAATCGCCTCCGCTTCGCTTCGAATCTGGCTCACCAACTGAGGATTGAGCAGCGCCTCCATGGCGATGTCGGACACCCAATGCTGGCGCGCTCCCATCAGCTGCCCGGCCCCACGCAGCCGCAAATCCTCGTTCGCTAAGCGAAAACCATCCTCGATCCGGGCCACCAATTTCAGCCGACCAAGGGTGTGCGGATTCGGCTCATCGGTCAACAACAGACAGTGACTCTGGTGAGAGGCTCTTCCCACCCGCCCGCGAAGCTGATGCAGCTGGGCCAAACCGAAGCGGTCGGCCCCCTCGATCATCATCACCGAAGCATTTGGGATATCCACCCCAACCTCGATTACCGCGGTAGCCACAAGTAGATCACTCTCTCCCTCGCGGAAGGCCCGCATAACTTCTTCCTTCTCCTTCAGCCGACCATGGACCAGGGCCAGTCGGAGATCGGGGAAAACCTCCTTCTGCAATCGTTCGAACTCTTGGCTAGCCGCCCGAGCGGTGATCACCTCCGACTCCTCGATCAAAGGACAAACGATGAAACCTTGCCGCCCAGCTCGCACCTCTTGGCGGACCACCTGGTAGGCGTGATCACGCCGGCTTGGCTCGACCACTTCGGTCCGGACCGGGGTGCGTCCCGGAGGCAGCTCATCGAGCACTGAGAGGGCCATCTCCCCATAGAGTGCGAGCACCAGGGAGCGGGGAATCGGGGTGGCGGTCATGGCCAAAAAGTGAGGCCGACGACCCGGGGAGCGACGACGCAACAGCTCTCGCTGGCCGGTGCCGAAGCGGTGCTGTTCGTCAACCACGATCAGGCCCAGACGGGGCAGCTCCACCTCCTCCTCCAGGAGAGCCTGGGTACCAACTAACAGATTGATCTCCCCCTGACTCGCCGCCCGGATCTCTCGCCGCCGAGCTGCTGGCAACCCGCTAACCAAGAGTTCGATTCGGAGCTCTGGGAAGGCCGGCTGGAGGTAGGCGCGGAACTTGGCCAGGTGCTGGCGGGCTAAAACTTCGGTGGGAGCCATCACCACCGACTGCACTCCGGCGCCGTGCGCCATGGCCACCGCCGCCGCGGCAACTGCCGTCTTGCCCGAGCCGACATCGCCGTTGAGTAGACGGTTCATCGGCTCACTACTATCCAAATCCTGGTATATCTCCCAGATCGAGCGCTTCTGGGCATGGGTCAGCTCAAATCCAATCGCCGCTTTCAAGGCATCTATAACCTCCTGGCGGTAGGTCAAAACCGGAGCTTCTTCGGCCTGGAGTCGGCGCCGCTCGATTAGGAAGGCGATCTGCATCTCCAGCAGTTCGGCAAAGGCCATCCGCCGCCGCGCCGCCTCCCACTGCGCCTCGCCAACAGGGTGGTGGCCGTGCCGGATCGCCTCCGCCACCGGGGGCAAATTGTGCCGAGCGCGCAGCTCGGGAGGAATCACCTCCTCGATCTGCTCGGCCAGGGGTAGGGCAGCGTCCACCCAGCCGGCGAGGCGACGAGAGGTAAGCCCGGCGGTCAGGGCGTACTTCGGCATCAGCCCACCCAACTCTCTCGGCGCCCCTGATTGCAGGCGTTCATGATGGGGGTTTTGCAGCTCGGGGAGATTTTCGAATCGATTAAACCGAACTTGACCGGCCACCGCCAAACACTCTCCAACCTTCAGCTGCTTAGCCAGATAGGGCTGATTGAACCACACCACCTTCAGTCGGCCGCCGCCCTCATCGGTAAGCACCGCCTCGGTCAGATTCATCCCCCGCTTAGGACTACGCTTAGCCCGGAGCGAGGTTATCTGGCCAATGACCAGGGCAGGGCTACCCGGCTCCAGCTTGGCGATCGGAGAGGGTTCCCCGTAGGATTCCCACCCCACTGGCAGGTTGATGAGGAGATCACGCAACGTCTCGATCCCCAGTTTCGAAAGCCGTAGAAGATCAGGGGCGGTGACCTTGGAAAGGTCGGCGACCGATGAGTTGAGGATTAGTTCCATAGGACAAACCAGATTTCGAAATCAGTGCAGATAGACGCTAAGAGTTCCGATTCGAGCGTAAACACGCTTGGCGATGGTTCGATCCAACCGGCTTAGCTCCTCCTCTGCACGTGGGTCGAATCTCACCCGATAGTGAGTCACTCTTCCAAATGGAGCCTACGCCCTACTTCTTCAAGAGGAATCGGGGTAACTATGCCGGCATGAATTTCGGCCGCCCGCTTAAATGCAATTTGATCTTCTTCAGCATCCAAGAGGCGCTCGTAATCGGCCAACAGCTGCTCCGGGACTATCGCCGCCCCGCATCGCTTACCATTACGGGTTAAAAAGGTAACCGCTCCAGCATAGGCGGCACGGTTAGCCACTTCCGCCAACTGTCCGCGTGCAGTTGAGATTGGAGTTTCATAAGTGGAGTCGCTCACGTCCCTATTGTACGTGAAGTCAAAGGAGGTGGATGCGCTCAGAAGAGACAGCGTACACGATCATCTATAGATCGCCATCGGCGATCAAAGGTCAGGATGCCAGAGGCATCTAGCTCCTGCCCGGTGGCGATTACCAAGGCGTCAGGAAATCGAAGAACACGATGACTGCGGAGCTGAGCAGCCTTACGAGCAATCGACTTGGTGATCAAGACTACATCTCCGACTGCTTCAAGCTGCTGTTCCGCTCTTCGACCGGCGGCTTCGCTAATACGGTAGGGCCAAACCAACGCCTCGGAAAAGGCAATTATCGGGATTACCACCTTCTCCTCCCTCGCCGCCTTCAACTCGATTGAAGCGATTTGGTGATGAATATCATCAGAATTCCAGACCGCGATCAGGACGCTGGAGTCGACAACAATCACGCTGACTTGGCTGTCTTCTGCGGCAGAGGAAACTCCTGGTCAAGGTCCGTAAGCAACGTTCCTACTTCCCATTCATCGCGCAGTCTGGAGAGGAAATCGGCCGGTATCCCGGGGAAAGCCCCAGCCATGGCATCCACTGGATCGACAATCCGCTCCAAAGTGATTCTACCCTGGGCATCAACGTCCACCCGCAGCTTCTCCCCAACGGCGAGACCTGCCTGCCGGACCGCATCTTGACCTAAGGTGACTTGATATTTACGGCTGAGGTGAGTGTGCCCTCTTTCCCTGGGTCGGAGCCCAGGTCGACTTACTCGATTAGGCATAAGTAAATCTTAGCAGAAATTTATCCCAACGCGTACTCTTTAGATACCTAAGCTGAATTCCCCAAGGGATTTGCGGTCAACATATGTATGGCGAGGCAAGCCTAGCCCGATTAGATTAGTCCTCTTCCTCCACTCGCAGCACATTTCATAATGCCCAGCAATAATAGCTACCATTATCAATTATAAGTTTTTGATAATGACGCCCATTCATTTCCGCATGAAGTAACATTAGCAGGGATGCCGCTCTCCCCCACAGTTATCGCTCAGCAGAATCCCTGGTGGTCAATACCTGGATGGGAACACTCCGACCCCCACCTTCGCCAGCTCGCTAACCAGCCGGTCCAACTCCCTTCCATGGTCGTCGACGAGTTTGATCTGGCCAGGCCAGGCCTTCACACCCTGCGTGGCCCAAGGCAGGTGGGTAAGTCCACCGACTTGAAACTGCTCGCGCAGCGCGCACTGGCTGAGGGCCGGCAGACCAACCAGAGTCTCTACCTTCAGGCCGATCTCATGTATGGCCAGCCAGTCTCCGAATTCACGGCAACGGTGGAGGCCGCCAAACGCCAGGCTCGAGCCGGGTCGGGCAGCCTCATTCTGCTTGACGAGGTCACCACTCTGGAAGGATGGGATATCGGGATCAAAGCACTCTGGGATCTGGGGCCACTACGAGGCGACATCGTAGTGGCAACCGGATCGTCTTCGTATGACCTCTACCGAGGAGTTGCTGAACGGTGGCCAGGGCGGCGAGGTGTGGGCAAGGATCACCTCGTGCTTCCCCAGAGCTTTGCCGCGTTCGCTCGTGCCATTAATAACTCAGTCCCCAAATCACCGGGCCTGAATATCGCTGATCTTTTCAGTGAAGAGGGCCGCGAAACTTTGCAAGAGGCTCAGCTCCATCTGCCAGCCCTCGAGGAGACGTTCGACCTCTATCTCCGCTTCGGCGGACTCCCGGTGGCAGTCGCTGAAGCGGCAGAAGGCAAACCGGAGCCTTCCCCAGAGACCTTCGATCTAGTCGTGGATTCGGTGGTTCGAGAAATCCATCGACGTGGCGCGAGTGAGGCCGGAACGCATGCCCTACTGGAACGCGTCGCGCGATCGTTGGCCTCTCGAATCAGTTGGGCTACCGTGGCGGCGGAGATGGACATCCCCCTTGGATCGGGCGGCGGCAGAAGAGGACGCACCAGTGGGTCAACCGCGCCCACCGTCCGAGAGTATGTAGAACTCCTGTCGACCTGCTATTTCACCGCCATCCTCTATACCTGGAAGGACGACCTGGCCGGCAATGCCCTCTCCCGGGAGAAGAAGGTTTATTTTTCCGATCCCCTGTTCTATGGCAGTACTCTCCGCCACAGCGGTCTGCCCATCGATCGCCCAGCCCTGGTGGAGAACGTGCTAGCCCTTGCCCTACTCCGCCGATACGAGCCGCCCTACGAACAGATCCGGGGATTCGCCGAACCCATACACCTCCACCTGTGGCGATCCAAACGAGGCGGTGAGATCGACTTCCTGGCTGGATCTCGTCGGGATTTTCATCTGGTCGAGGTCAAGTATCAACAACGGGTGGATCGCCGAGTATTGAATGGGATTAGAACCGCCTTTCCCAACCGACCAGCAGTTGTGGCCACCCGAGACGAGCTGGTCTTCCTTGACCAGCACGCGGCCCTGATACCAGCCCCTTTGCTGGCCTGGACGCTTGGCGCATAATCTCGCATGCGACATGGCCTGGGCACGATGAAATCAAGTTAGCGATGCGGAAATAAGGGATCAGGCCTGGCGCAAATATGAGATCATCTGGAGATGCCACCCTACATCCCCCGCTTCGTTGACCAGGTCTTGGAGCGACTACTTCGAGATTTGCCGGCATCCTCCTAGTCAGTCCTCGCGCGACGGGAAAGACGACCAGCGCCCGCCGGCCTCGCCGCCCCGAGATGCGGCGAAACACCTCCAATGGATGCGTGACAAACTCGATGACCTCTTCCTGCATGGGGTAGTTTTTCATACTGGTCGCCGATCGTTTGAACTTGACGATCGGATCACCGCGCTTCCCCTCTGCGCTTTTTGGCAGTAAGGCCCGAAAACCGGACTCAAATGGCGCTCTTGATCAAAGATACATTGCAAAGATTCTATTTACCAACCTGTTACGTTATTTAAAACAAGGAGGGATAACAGGTGGCAATCAACTACTTTTCAACCCAACTCTTGGATCGCTCTCTACGCCACGCCAACGCCTTAACCCGAGCTGAGAGGTGATACTACCACCTCAGCAGCGATCCCGATTCGCTTCACGTCCACCAATTTGGCCTGCGTCAAACGAATAGCATGCACTGCCCCGAGCGCCATGAAATCAGGCGCTCCTGCACCGATAACCTCAAAATCCCGGCAAGATACTTCCGAAACCGGAGCCAAATGATTCCTCAAGCCCAAAACGCATCACGTCGATCCCGATTCCAATACAAAACGTTATTTGAGTAGGGCGAGCAAGCACAATTTCATACCAAACACATGGAGGGAGCGGATTATGAGCAGGGCCACCGAAGAGCAATCAGCCAAACTAACGGCAGTCATTCCCTGGTGGCAGGACAGCCACAACGAATCTTTGGATCGCCTTGAATTGCTTAAAGCATGCATCGAGGCCCTGCACAGACAGGATGTGGTAACGCCAGAAATAATTTTGGTACTTAACGCCTCTACAACCGAACCTCCTCCTCTACCCGGGGTTCAAATCGTCAGAATAAAAAAACGAGTTACGGTCGGAGAAGCACGAAATCTAGGTCTTCAGCAAGTACGGACTCCGTTTGTAATCTTCTGTGATGCTGATGATTTAACGGCGGACAACTCAATCCCTTGGCTGCTGGCAAAACTTGAAGAGCACCCCGAATTGATCGGCGTTGCCGGCGGAAATGCATCTATTGTCGAACCGAGAGGAATTGTCACTCGCTACCGACATCCCCAGGACTGGGTTTACCGAATCTCTGGATCACGCTGGTTGCTGGCAGCAGCTAACGCCGCCCGCTGCTGCGTTCCGATTGCCAATACCACCGTGTTTCGGACCGATGCCTTCCGGCTATCCGGTGGCTTCGGAGCATCCAACCGAGGTGAGGATTGGGAAGCCGGAGTTGCGCTACTAATGCTCGGGCACGTACTAATGGTCAAAGATCCGATAACCCACATATATCGCCTTTGGGGAGAGACACGACTTTCCCGGGCTCCACTGCCACTTAGTGAATCATTGGCAATGGCTGCTCGTGTGCGTAGTCGGATACGCCATGATTCTAATTCTCTCTGGTGGCTGCGATGGGCCACCATCCTCCCCATACTGTGGAGTGTGCATCTCTTCTACGCTCTACAGCTATCCTGGAAACGACGTCATCAAGCTAAGGCGGATCGCGTACAACCAGAAGCTAATCCTTCTTCCCTGGATCCCAAACCAGCCCAACATTGATCTCCAGTCCGAGAGGCATCCTCTCTCCAACCCGCCTGGCCATCCTCCACTACACAGCGCCCCCAGTCATTGGCGGAGTGGAGGCGATCCTCGGAACACATGCCCGTCTACTTCGGCAGGCCGGCTACGACGTCAAGGTGATTGCCGGTCAGGGCGGCTCCGATCCAGACTCCAAGTTGATACCTGAACTCGGGTCTCGTCACCCCCAAGTGGAGGCTCTCTACCAACAATTGGGCCGGGGAGAGGTCGATCGCACTGCTTTTCGCCAACTCCAAGCCCTCCTCGCCGACCAGCTTCGCCCCTTACTTGCCGATCGTGATTTGGTAATTGCCCATAACGTTCTGACCATGCCCTTCAATCTTCCCCTGGCCGCAACGTTGGCTGAGCTAGAGTTGCCGATTCTAGCCTGGACTCACGACTTGGCCTGGATCAATCCCCGATACCACAACTATCAGCGAGCCGGGTATCCCTATGACATCCTCTGTCAACCTCAACCTCGGACCACCTACATCGCCATCTCTAAGTTGCGCCAGCAGGAGATCAGCAAAACGCTAGGACTGACTTCGGCCCAGATCTCAATTATCCCCAATGGGGTTGGGGTAGCCGATTTCCTTGGCCTGAGTAGCTCCACCCGAGAC
>JBOHUW010000034.1:0-9779 GCA_050734895.1 Candidatus Dormibacteraceae bacterium
GGAGACCGTTTTCTTCTATCCCTGGGCAGTACTGCTGCACCAGCTGGGATGGTATGGGGTGATCGAGATGTTCGTCTTCATGGGCATCCTCCTCGTCGCCCTCGCCCACATCTGGAAGAAGGGGGGCTTGGAGTGGGAGTAGATCAACTCGCCGAGGCGCTAGGTGATAACGTGCTTACCACCACCCTAGGCAAGCTGGTCGGCTGGGGGCGAGCCAATTCGGTCTGGCCGGCCCAGTTCGGTCTGGCCTGCTGCGCGATCGAGATGATGCACACCGCCAGTGCCAGCATGGATCTCGCCCGCTTCGGTTCGGAGGCGATGCGCGCCTCTCCCCGCCAGTCGGATCTGATGATCGTGGCCGGGCGAGTCTCGCAGAAAATGGCCCCGGTGCTGCGTCAGATCTATGACCAAATGCCCGAGCCCAAGTGGGTGATCTCGATGGGGGCCTGCGCCTCCACCGGTGGAGTTTTCAACAACTACGCCATCCTCCAAGGGGTCGATAAGTTGGTACCGGTCGATGTCTACGTCCCCGGCTGTCCTCCTCGCCCAGAAGATCTGCTCAACGGGCTGATGATCCTCCAGGAGAAGATCAAGGCCCAGGGGATCAAGCCCCAGCTATGATTCAGGATGTCAACTCCCTACCGAAATGGCTGGAGGCGCATGGCAATATGGCCGGCCAGGAGTGGATTCGGGTCGGCCGGGAGAACATCCGGCTGGCGTTGGGGTATCTGAAGGGAATCGGCTATCACGGCTATTGCTGCATCACCGCAGTGGACCACCTCGCCACCCCGTCTCCCCAACCACCACCGGAGCGCTTCGAGGTGATCTACCAACTCCGAAACATGGAAAGACATGAGGAGCTGCGGATTCGGGTTCCGGTCCCCGAGACAGATCCCCGGCTGCCCACCGTAACCGATATCTTTGCCCCAGCCAACTGGGATGAGCGGGAGACGTGGGATATGTTCGGCATCGAATTCGATGGCCACCCTGATCTGACCCGCATCCTAATGCCCGACGAGTGGATCGGCCATCCACTGCGCCGCGATTTCCCGGTCGGCGGGGAAGAAGTCGACTTCTCCGACGACCACCAGAAGTGGCAACAGCCACCGCTCCAGGCATGAATACCGCACAAGAAGAGCTGCAGGAGGGGATTACCCTTACCCGGGAGCCGACCGATCAGCTGGGCGGTGAAGTTCTCACCGTTAACTTCGGACCCCAACACCCTAGCACCCATGGTGTGCTCCGGCTGATCGTCGAGCTGGACGGGGAGAAGGTGAAGGCGGTCAAGCCGGTGATCGGCTACCTTCACACTGGAATCGAGAAGCAGATGGAAGCCGTCCGCTGGCAGCAAGGGGTGGTGATCACCGACCGCCACGACTACCTCTCCCCACCGATCAACAACCTCTGCTACGCCCTGGCGGTGGAGCAGCTGCTGGGGATCGAAGCCCCCCCTCGCGCCCAGGCGCTTCGGGTAATCATGTCCGAGCTGACTCGCATCGCCTCTCATTTGGTTTGGCTCGGGACCAGCGGCCTGGAGTTAGGGGCGCAAAGCGTTTTCATGTATGCCCTGCGCGAACGCGAACTCATTCTCACCATGAATGAGGAGATCTCCGGTTATCGGATGCACACCTCCTACATCCGCCCGGGCGGTGTGATGGCCGATCTCACCCCCCGCTTCGTCACCCTGCTGGAGAGTTTCCTCAAAGAGATGCCCAGCAAAATCGACGAATATGAAGCGTTGCTAACCCACAACCCAATCTGGATCGCTCGCACCCGGGGCATCGGCCCCCTGACCGCCGAGGACGCAATTCGGCTGGGCGCTACCGGCCCTATACTGCGGGGTTCGGGAGTGGCCTGGGACCTGCGCCGTGACCGCCCCTACTCCGGCTACGAGAAGTACGACTTCGAGGTGATCACCTCCGAGTTCGGAGACTGCTACGGCCGATACCTCTGCCGAATCGGTGAACTGCGAGAGTCGGTCAAGATCCTCCGTCAAGCACTCGACGGGCTGCCCGATGGCCCGATCAACGTCGATGATCGCAAGCTGCTTCCCCCCCCGCGGGAAGAGCTGGAAACCTCGATGGAGGCGGTAATTCACCACTTCAAACTTTTTACCGAGGGCTATTCACCGCCGGCCGGTGATGTCTATATGGCAGTCGAATCAGGTCGCGGCGAGAATGGCTGCTACATCGTCAGCGACGGCACCCACAAACCGCGACGGGTTAAGTTCCGCTCCGCCTCTTTCGTCCACCTGCAGGCATTGGAGCATATGGCGGTAGGCAGCATGGTGGCCGATCTGATCGCGATCATCGGTACCGCCGATGCAGTGCTAGGAGATGTTGATCGCTGATGCTCTCAGAGAAAGCCCGGCAGGAGATTCGAGAGTTGCCAAGCCACTTTCCTCAGCTACGCAGCGCGGTTATGCCCGCCCTGGACGTCGCTCAGGAGGAGCTGGGGTGGCTCCCTCCGGAGGCAATCGCCGAGGTGGCCGAACTGCTCGGACTAGATACCGGTTATTTGGAGGGAGTAGCCACCTTCTACACCCTCTTCCACCTCCAGCCGACCGGTCGCCGTCACCTATCGCTCTGCACCAACCTCTCCTGCAGCCTCCGCGGGGCCGGCGAGCTGCTGGAGCACATCAAGGAGAAGATCGGGGTTTCGGAGTGTGGGGAGGTCAGCTCGGACGGCGAGTTTTCAGTCGAGGAGGTGGAGTGTTTGGGGGCCTGTGAATTTGCCCCGGTGATGCGTTCTCAACACCGCTTTCATTACGATCTGGATGAGCGCAAAGTTGACGCCCTAATTGCATCTCCCACCCCTTCTCCATCGGCCAAGCCACGCAATTAATATTCTCCGAGACGAAGAACTACAGTACAAGTTCAAGATCAGTTTGGCTGAAGTCGTTTCCCAGGCAGAGAAGCGGCTGGCCAGCGACCCGAGCGACCGCATAAGTCAGACAATCACCGAAATTCAAGGCTGCCGGGTGTCTGCCCTTGCCAAATCGCTGGGACGCCTCAACCGCAACATCCCGATGGGATTCACCGAAGGGCACTATTGCTAATCTAGCCTCCTGGACAAGGCGGGCCAACAGCGTTTTACCGCTCACCCCCAATTTCGCCGTTAACACGATCCCACTCTCGACAAGAGTTGGAGCCCCAACACCAGCGAAAGACGCCCCTCCAAGTGCATCAAGAACCTGCTTATGTTCAGGTTCCCGAAGAAGTATGGAAACTATGGCCGAACTGTCGACGATCACACTCCCTCCGGTCCATATCCAAGTATCTGCTCGCGTTCGGCACGCGTAATCGGATTGCCTAGGATGGCAGCTGGTACTTGCGGCCAGATTTCTGTCTCCAGCAAGTGCTGGAGATGGCCTCTCAAGTCTCGTTCTGCTATTCGCACTACAAGTCGTTGCTTCTGTTCTAACAATGCGCGCCGAACAGCACTGGTTTTAGTACTGCCGGAGAGGCTTGCAACCTCTGCCGCTAGTCGTTCAGTTTCTGCATCCTTTATACTCAAACCCATAGTAGAATTATAGCTTTAATGAGGAAAAATAGAAAGTACTGGATGACCGCGCTACCAACCGCCGTGCTGTGCCTGGCCGTAACCGTTATCCACATCATCGATCAGGGTGGGCTAACCGCACTCAAGGATCCTGCCTATATCGGCTACCTTTACTATGCACTGGAGATCGCTGGCGTGCTGACGGCCCTGCTGCTGGTGACCCGACGCCTGCTCCCGATCGCCTGGCTAATCGCGATCGGAGTCGCCGTCGGGCCGATCTTCGGCTATGTGACCACACGCAGCGTCGGCTTGCCCAACTACACCGACGATATCGGCAACTGGACCGAACCATTGGGCTTGATCTCACTGGCCACCGAAGGACTACTGCTGATCGTCATCGGAGCGTGGTTCATAAAGCAGAGGCGCCGAGATGATATGCGGTGATCGATGATTGGCTCGATTGCCGACAGCGAGCCAGCCAAGAAGTTTAGATTAGATCACGTGCTTGGAGACGTCGTTAATATCCTCACATCAACTCCCCCAAGGGAGGGCAGCAAAGCCAAATGACAGCTAAACTCCGCGGCTCGTACGGCCAGGCGAACAATCACGTCTTAACCACTAATTTCGGCACCGCTGATCTGCACCAACTCAAGGTCTACCGGCGCTCCGGAGGCCATGAAGCGTTAGAGCGGGTCCTCACCGCCATGAAGCCGGAGACGGTAATTGCCGAAGTGAAGGCCTCCGGCCTCCGCGGTCGAGGCGGGGCCGGCTTTGCCACCGGAATTAAGTGGAGCTTCATGCCCCCACCCGACGGTAAACCACGCTATGTGGTGATCAACGCTGATGAGTCAGAGCCGGGGACGAGCAAAGATCGCTATCTGATGGAGAATTCACCCCATCTCCTGTTGGAGGGAATCTGCATCGCACAGTACGCAATCGGAGCCCATCAGGCGTGGATCTATATCCGCGGCGAGTACGACCACCCCTACCAAATGCTGAAGGCGGCGATCGCCGAGCTGCGAGAGGCCGATATCCTCGGCCCCCGTCCCTTTGGCACCAATCACCCTCTGGATATCCAGCTCTACCGTGGCCATGGCGCCTACATCTGTGGCGAGGAGACCGCCCTGCTAGAGTCTTTGGAAGGGAAGCGAGCTCAACCCAGAGCCCGCCCACCCTACCCGGCGGTTAAGGGAGCCTGGGGCTCACCAACCCTAATCAATAACGTCGAAACGCTCTCCACCCTGCCCTGGATCATCAATCAGGGCAGCGCTAACTACGCTAAATTAGGGACCGAAAAATCGAAGGGCACTCGCCTGGTTTCGGTCAGCGGCCACATCCGCAATCCCGGGGTCTACGAGATCGAGTTGGGCATGCCCTTTCGCCAGCTAATCATGGATATCGCCGGCGGCCCGTTGCCCGGGCGAGAGCTCAAGGCCTTCTGGCCCGGCGGCTCCTCCTCCCCGGTGTTGCCGGCCTCGATGCTCGACGTCGGCACCGATATGGAAGCCCTGGCCGCGGCCGGTTCGATGGCCGGCTCGGGTGGAGTCATCGTTATGGACAACTCCTGGTGCATGGTCAAGGCAGCAGCGCGATTGCTTCGCTTCTATGCCTTTGAATCCTGCGGTAAGTGCACCCCCTGCCGGGAAGGCGGCAACTGGGCAGTACGCAGCTATCAACGCCTTCTCCAAGGCAAAGGCAGCAATATGGATCTCCAAATTCTGGATCGAATTCAGGACGGCCTGCAGAACGGTCGTTGTCTCTGCGGCCTCGGCGACTCCGCCGGATGGGTGATCATGTCCTCAATGCGCTACTTCCGTCATGAATACGAGGCCCACGCCAACCGCAGCTGTCAGCTGTGTCCACAACCCGAACCCTCAACCCCGCTCAGGGAGGTGGCAGTTCATGCCTGATGAAGTCAAGCTAACCATCGACGGTCGTCAGATCTCCGTTCCCAAAGGAACCCTGGTCGTCGAGGCGGCCAAACAGGTGGGCATCGAGATTCCCGTCTTCTGCTATCACCACAAGCTTGATCCGGTTGGTGCCTGCCGGATGTGCGTGGTTGAGATCACCCCGGGGCCACCCAAGCCAACCACCGCCTGCACCACTCCCGTGGCCGAAGGGATGGTCATCCAAACCGAGAGCGCAATGGCCGCCGCCGCCCGCGCCGACATCCTGGAGTTCGAGCTGGTCAACCACCCCCTCGATTGCCCGGTCTGCGATAAGGGAGGGGAATGCCCGCTGCAGGATTACACCTTCCGCCATGGCTATCCGGTGAGCCGGATCGATGCCCCGCGGGTTCACTTCCGTAAGCCGATCCCGCTCTCAGAGAAGATCGCCCTGGATCGCGAGCGCTGCGTCCTCTGCTATCGCTGCACCCGCTACTACGACGAAATCGCCTGGGAGCAAGAGCTGACCGTCGACCAGCGCGGGGTTAATTCCTACATCACCAACCAGGGGAATCAACCGCTCCGTTCAGTTTTCAGCGGTAACATCATCGACCTCTGCCCGGTCGGGGCATTGACCTCCAAGCTTTGGCGCTTTGAATCTCGCCCCTGGGATATGGAGCACCAACCCTCTATCTGTACCAAATGCTCGGTCGGCTGCAACGTCAATCTCTGGCGGCGGCGGGGACAGCTGATCCGCGTCACCTCGCGAGAAAATAACGCCGTGGACGACGGTTGGATCTGCGATCGAGGACGCTTCGACTACACCGACGTCAACTCCCCGGAGCGAATTCGGGTACCCCATCTGGACGGTCAACCGACTACCTGGGATACCGCACTTCAGAGACTGGCCGAGATGGCTTCGGGGGTTCGTCTGGGCATCTCTCTTCGCCAGGATGTAACTAATGAGGAGCTGTACCTCATCTCTCAATTGCTGGCCGGGCCATGGCAGGGGGCAAGGGTGGCCCTGGAGCGAAGGACTTCCCTTCCCGCCCCGAGCGGCCCTACACTGTCAATCACCGCTCTGGAGCAAGCGCGAACTATTGTTGTCGTGGCCTCAGACACCGCCGATGACGTACCGATCATCAACCTCCGAATCAAGAAGGCTGTCGCCAAGCTTGGCGCTCGCCTGATCCTCATCCACCCCGAACAGCTGGATCTGGATCGAGCCCCGGCTTCACAGCTTGATCATCGCCAGATCCAATTCGGGGAAGCTGCCCGTGCTCTCCGTGAGTTAGCCCAAGCTAACGTCCTAGGGGAGGGCCCAGTGGCTATTCTCTACGGTGATGGCGGCGGCCGCGAAGACGGCGCAACTATTCACCAGGCTGCAGTCGAGATAGCCCAACAGGTAGGCGCCGATTTGATGCCACTCTATCGAGCCACCAACGAGCGGGGAGCACTCGCCCTCCAGCTAGCTGGCCATCATTCCACTCTGGAGGGGTGCGAAGTGGTCCTCTGCTTCGGTCCGCCAGCTGGGGGCCGTCTACCAACCAGCGCCCGCTCGGTCGCAGTATGGGATTACCTCCTCCGTCCAGAACACGGGACTCCGGAGCTGATCTTGCCCGCGGCCACCTTCGCCGAAACCGCCGGCAGCTCGACTAACCTGGCCGGAATGGTGCAGCAACGAACTCCGATTCTGCCTCTTGAGCCACCCCTGCGCGAGAGTTGGGATGTTCTCTGCGAGTTGGCTCAGCGAAGCGGGGCCGAGGGCTTCGCCTACGCCGGCATCCTGGAAGTACAACGAACCGCCGCTAACGCCACCCCGCTCTGGAGTGGGCTGGCTACGAACGCAGTAACCGAACCAAGGCCAGCGCCTGTACTTTCCGGAGCCGCCCGGCCGTGACGAGATTGGAAGACCTGTTTTTATCGGGCGAGGCAAGCCTAGCCCCTACATTTTTCAACTACACCGACCCGATCGGCTTCTGGGTAATCACCGTACTCGCCATCGTCGCTCTCCTCTTCGTCTTGTTGACGGTGACTGCCTACGTGGTCTGGTTCGAGCGAGTGGGGTTGGGACGGATGCAGCGACGGCCTGGTCCCAACCGGGTTGGACCATCCGGGCTGATGCAGTCGGCGGCCGACGCGGTCAAGATGATATTCAAAGAGAGTTTCACTCCGAAGGGGGTGGATCCAGTGATTTATGTTCTCGCCCCGGCGATCATCGTCATCGCCTCGCTCACCGCCTGGGCGGTTATCCCGGTCGGCCTGCTCTACGGGGTCGATTACTGGATCGCTAACCTGAACATCGGCATCCTCTTCATCTTCTGGGTGACAGCGATGAACGCCTACGCCCTCCTGCTCGCCGGCTGGTCTTCAAACAATAAGTACTCCCTTCTAGGCGGCCTCCGTGCCGCCGCTCAGTTAGTTAGCTACGAGGTGTCGATGGGCCTCTCACTGGTCCCGATCTTCATGATCACCCACTCGCTACGGCTTCAGGATATCGCCAACTACTCAGTGCACTGGAATTTCTATAACGGTCCAATACCGCTGATTCTGCTCGCCCCACTGAGCTTCATCATCTATATGATGTCTGCCGTCTCGGAGACCAACCGAGCTCCTTTTGATCTACCCGAGGCGGAGCAAGAGTTGATCGGTGGCTATCTAACCGAGTACTCAGGCCTCAAATTCCTCTGCTTCTACCTCGGTGAATATGTGAACATGCTCACCACTTCCGCCGTAGCAACGATCGTCTTCCTTGCCGCCTGGAACCCCACCTACCCGTGGCTGCCGGCAATCATTCCCTTCGTAATCAAGATCGTCCTGCTCCTCTTCTTCTACATCTGGCTGCGGGCCACCCTGCCTCGCCTTCGCTACGATATGCTGATGCGGTTGGGCTGGAAGTTGCTCCTCCCGCTGGCCATCGCAAATGTCATGATTACGGCCGTGGTTCTAGTGGCGGTCGGAGGTTAAAGAATGGCTAATTCAACACCTCGAACTCAGAGCGTCTTCCGCGATGTGGCGGCACTAGCAGTTGGGCTATCCACCACCCTGCGCGAGATGTTCCGCAAACCGGTAACGGTTTCCTATCCGGAGGAGAAGACCCCGCGAGCGGAACGCTATCGAGGACGACACTACCTCCGCCGCTATGAGAATGGATTGGAGCGCTGCATCGGCTGTGAGCTCTGCGCCGCCGCCTGCCCGGTGGGCTGCATCCTGGTCGTGGGAGCCGAGAATTCGGAGGAAAACCGAGTTAGCCCAGGGGAGCGCTACGCCGAGACCTACGAGATCAACATGCTGCGCTGCATCTTCTGCGGCTACTGTGAGGAGGCCTGCCCGGTGCAGGCAATCGTCCTCGGGCCAGAATACGAACTCTCCGACACCGGCCGAGAGGACTTCATCTACACCAAAGAGATGCTTCTGGAGCCCAAGCCTGATCAACAACAACCGCTGCGAGTCGGTTGATGCTGATTCAAATCATCTTTGGCCTGATGAGTGCGGTTGCGCTACTTGGTGGGTTAGGAGTGGTAGCTTTTCGGGAGCCGATTAAGAACGTGCTCAGTCTGGTCACCACCATGCTGGCCCTGGCCGTACTCTTTCTTCTTCTCTCCGCCCAGTTTGTCTTCATCGTCCAGATCATCGTCTATGCCGGAGCAGTGATGGTTCTCTTCCTCTTCGTCGTCGCTCTCCTTGGTCCGCTCCGGGAGAAGGCTACCTCACGCCTCCGCTTCCACTGGCTAATCTCGCTAGTTGCCGCGGCCGCCCTCTTCGGGCTGCTTGCGGCGATGCTCCAGGGAATCAACTACCCAACACCACAATCCACTAACCTGAGCACATTCGGCACCGTCGAAGAGATCGGGGCCGGCCTGTTCGGCCCCTACCTCTTCCCCTTCGAGCTAACCTCGCTGCTGCTCTTAGTAGCCGCGGTCGGGGCGATCTACCTAAGTCGAGGCCGGAGGGAAATCCAGTGATTGGACCGATCCCCGCCATCTGGTATCTGCTGGTCGCCGCCGGACTCTTCACCCTAGGCACCATCGGGGTGTTGGTGCGGCGCAATCCGATCGTGATTCTGATCTCGATCGAGCTGATGCTCAACGCGGTCAACCTCACCCTAGTCACCTTCAGCCGCCAGCTACAGAACCTAGAAGGGCAGCTCTTCGCCCTGATGGTGATGGTGGTGGCGGCGGCCGAGGCGGTCGTCGGACTGGCTATCCTGGTCGATATCTTCAAGGTCCGCAATTTGGATGACATCGACGATTTGAGCGAGCTGAAGGGGTAGGCGTATGCAGCAATGGCTAACCTTGAGCATCCTTCTCCTGCCCGCGGCCGGAGCGCTGCTGCTTGCCCTGTTCGGACGCCGACTTCCCCGGTTGGGGGTGCAGCTGATCGGTCCGGGCG
>JBOHUW010000035.1:0-9696 GCA_050734895.1 Candidatus Dormibacteraceae bacterium
CTACCTGGATGAGTTGTGTGATGACTCCCGGATGTCCTACCCCATGCTGCAACGCTTCACCACCCAATCTGACGAGAACCGGCTGGAGGTGATTACCATCCCGCTCGATCCAGCGATCTCTCACGCCCTGGGTGAGGATGAGTACCGTCGAGCCCTGCGTCTGCTCTACCGCTTCTATGACGTCGTCTGCCTGGATCTCGGCACCGGGCTGCTGGAACCGAGCACCGCTTACATGCTGCGAATCTGCGATCAGGCGATAATCGCCTCCCCTGCCGCCCTCGATGGCGGTAAGCTGGCTGACTATACCTTGGATTACATCGAAGCCCGCCGCGGAGCGGAGTGGTTACAGAGAAGAGCCGTAGTGGTCATCAACGGAGTGCGGCGAGATAGCCTGCTTGAGGTAAGCGCGATGGAGCGCCACTTCCGCAAACGGGTGCGCGTCTGCCAGAGGATCCGGTGGGATCGACATCTGGAGGCGGGAGGCGTTTTTGACTGGAACGAGGTCAGTTCGGGTACGCGCGACGACTATCTGGAACTCGCCGCTACGCTCGGAGCCAGCTTCGCGATGGGTCCCTCGTCTGACAGTCTGCGCGAAGAGGAGGAGTTTTGCTAGTCAATCGCCTGCCGTTGAGTCGAGCTCGGCAGTTCCGCCTTCCCCCTACCCACCGACTCCTGCTCTGGGGCTTTCGGGCCTTGGTGGTAGCTGTCCTCCTCCTCCTCCTCCTGCTCGGAGTGCGCGATGTCATCCGCCAGGTACTCAACTCCTCCAACAACTCGGGAACTGGCGGCGGGGCAGTCCAGGGAGGCTTCCCCCAGGCCGCCGCCAAGATTTTCGCCGCCCGCTTTGCCCTCGCCTACGCCACCTTCGACAGCGACCATCCCGCCGATCATCAGAATGCCCTTCGCGCCTATCTGGCCAGCGGAGCGGATCCCATGCTGGGGTGGGATGGTCAGGGCAAGGAAACCGCCAGCCAGGCCCTCCTCTCCGGCATCGACGTCAGCAGCTCCAGCCAGGCCACGATCCGAGTCGCGGTCGGAGTCAACAACGGCCGCTGGCTCTACCTGGCAGTGCCGGTGAGCAGTGACGGGAACAATCAGCTGGTCATCTCCGGGTCACCCGCCCTCCTCAGTCCGCCCACCCTGGCTTCCGCCCCGGCGCAGAATTTTCCGCCTGACGATCCTGCCCTAGCCGCTCAACTCAACCAACCCATGAGCGATTTCTTCACCGCCTATGCGGCCAGCTCGCCCTCTCAGCTCAACTACTACGCCGTGCCCGGGAAGAGCTTCGAAGGGCTACACGGAAGCGTAATTTTCAACGCCTTACCCGACCTGCATATCGCCCAAGATGGAGGGGATCAGAGGCAAGCCTCGGCGATGGTGAAGTGGTCCGACCCGGCCAGCAAGGCAAGCCTGACTCAGAATTATCACTTAACTTTACAGCTCGTTGGGGGCCAATGGCATGTAAGCTCGGTTACACCGGGTGGCTCTTAATTACATTTTGCTAGCAGGTGTGTACCTACTAAACAGGTTAATCTAACGATATTGCTCACAAGGATGGGTCTCCCTACTTTGAGGGAGGGGGATTTTGTCCGATTCAAATAAATAAAAGGAGGCCGAGAAATGCACGACTTTATAGCCAGCATTTACCCTAATTTACAGCCCAATATTCAGAATGTCGATATCAGCGGCGATACTCTACGTGCAGGGGTAACCAAATTGGCTGGCAACTTCTTCTTGGCCATCTTAGGAGTGCTGGGCGCGCTGGCCCTCTTCCGGCGCCGCATGGTCGAAGTTTTGGAGCTCGCCGGGTTGGCCATACTCTCCGGCCTGTTCATCTATAAACCGGATACCTTTGGATCGATTTCCAACGCGGTAACCAGCCTGTTTATCTCACATTAGATGATTAATTTGCCCACCTACTCTCGCCTCTTCGAGGTCGAGCGTAAGCTCTACAAGATTTTCGACTGGGAGCTGCCCAGACCGGTGGGCTTGCTTGAAGCCGCCGCCTTCATGGTCACCCTGGTGGTGATAATCATTATCATGACCCTCCTTGGACAGGGCCTGACTACCGGCAACGCCTTCATTTATGTGGTGCCACCGGGAGTGGCCGCCTGGCTGACCTCCCAACAATTCGACCTCACCGACGCCAAGCGACCTCACCGCTGGCTGCTCGCCCAACTCAAGTATCTGATCGAGCCGCGTCATCTGGTTCGCCTCGACAGTCAGAGCGAACCCCAGCGGTTGCGAGTGGAGCGCCGATACTGGCAACAGCTGGGAGCGGATTGGCTAAACCCGGACTCGCGAATTGGCTAAGCAACCCCGTTATCTAGAGGACGGCCTGCTGATGGCCGAGGGCGAAACCTGGGCCTGGCTACATCTGGATACCCATAACTACGACTTCCTCGGTGAAGGTAAGCGCGAGGAGCTGCTCTGGCAACACGACCGAGCCCTCAGCGCCCTGCGCAACGCCGAGGGCCACCTGCTGGTTGTGCCCCGGCCCTACCAGCCCGAGGAGTGGGCCAACCGGCTACAACGCTTTACTCCCCATCATGAGGGGGGCTGGCGACAGTATCTGGGCAAAACGGTGGCCCACCTGGCCAACGCCAAGTTGGTCCAGCGGGAGGTTTACTTGGGAGTACGGCTGGCTACCCAACGTGATCACAGCTGGTGGGCGGAGTTGGTGGCCAGCAGTGAGCGGATGATGGGGCTGGAAGATCCCACCCCCACCAACGAAATGCTAGAGACGGCGCGCAAGCTACGTGAGCAGACCCTGCAACAAATCCACTCCCATATCTCGGCTCGGCTGGCTACCGCGGCCGAGCTGCGCTGGTTGATTCGGCGGACGATGTGGCGAGGCATCGAAGGAATGCCCCACGAGATGCCCCCCGATGCCCGGCGCCAGGGGGCGTGGGGGGGTGAACTCCTCGCCCTCCTGGAAGGCGAGCTGCGTAACCGCCACCGCCACCTGGAATTGATTCAACCCGAGGGGCGTTCCCTCCTCTGCTCGCTGGCTTTCGCCCGCTTTCCCGAGCAGCTCAACTTCCCCGGCGGCGAGTGGCTTTACCGCTATGAACGAACCGGATTCCCGGTCGAGGCCAGCGTTCGATTCAAGGTTGTCCCTCCCCATGAAGTAGCCCGCGACGCGGGACGCAAGTTGGCCGCCGCGATCGACCAGGCGACCCATATCGCGGGCACCTCGGCCGATCTACCAATCGCTCTCCAGGAGACCGCGGTCGGAGCACGAGAATTGCAACACCGGGTCACCAAGGACCAGGTTCCCTTCGTTTACACCTGGCCCCGATTGATGGTCTCTGCTCCCAACGAGGAGATCCTCAACCGCCGGGTAACCGCGCTGGTCGAACTCTATCGGGATATGAGTATCGATATCGTGCGACCGGCTGGGGAGCAGTTCCAGCTATTTCTGGAGAGCATTCCGGGTGAACCGCGACGAGTCGCTTCCTACGAACAGAAGCAAGCGGTATTCACCCTCGCCGGTTCAATGTATTGCGCCACTCGCCGCCTCGGTGATGGTTTCGGCCCCTACATCGGAACCACCCTCGGCTACATCGAGCGCGACCCGCATAGCAAACGACCGCTTAACTTCTACCCCGACGGGGAGCCTGTGCATCTGGATCCGCTGCGCGCCGCCCTGGTCGACTACCCCACCGGGATCTCGATCACCGGCACGCCGGGCAAGGGGAAGACCACCTTGGCCAACTACATGACCTATCTAATGCGACTGCGCGGGGCATGGGTAGCCTACGTCGACCCCAAGAAGGAGGCGGTCGGGATGGCCCACCTGCCCGGATTGGGACGAGTCCAGACAATCGATCTGGATGACAGCTACGAGGGGTTGCTCGACCCCTTCCGAGTCGAACCCGACCCTTCCGACGGTGCCCTCTTAGCCGCCGACCTCTGCAAGCAGTTCCTCCCGCCTCACCTGGCCCGCCAGGTCGAGGCGGTGTTGATCACTGCCGCCGACGAGGAGAGCCAACGGCCCAACCCTAGCCTGCACGGTTTGGTGAACAGGTTGGCCGAGCACTCCGATTCGGCAGTTCAGCAAGCTTCCCACACCCTGAAGGCGATCGGACGGTATCCCCTGGCGCGGCTCTGCTTCGCCGGCGACGAGGTATGCAACTTCCAGATGGAGGATTCTCTGACCATCATTCAGTTCGGTCGCAAGCTGAACCTGCCAGAGAGCGACAAGCCGGCCGATCACTACGACATCGGAGAGCGCCTCTCGATGGGGTTGATGCATATGGTCACCGCCCTGGTCAGCCGACTGCGCGACCTGGGCGGCCAGAGCCAACCCAAGGCCGTAGTCCTAGACGAAGCTTATACCCTCACCAACACCCCCCGCGGTCAGTTCTTGGTGGAACGCATCGCCCGAACCGGACGCTCCAAAAATACCGCCATGCTGCTGGTCACCCAGAACGCGGCCGATCTCCTCAACGAAAAAATCCGTAACTGCCTGAGCAGCGTCTTTGCCTTCGGCTCCCAGGATGAGCAGGAGGTGCGAGCGGTGCTCCGGCTGCTCGGAGTCGAGGAGAACGAGGCCAACCTGCGCCGGATTCGCAACCTGGAGAACGCCGAGTGCATCTTCCGCGATCTGGAGGGGCGAGTTAGCAGGATGGCCGTAGAACTGGTCCCGGAGGAGCTACAAGCCGCCTTCCGCACCACCCCCGACGAGCAAACCGAGGAGGAGTCCCAGGCGGTCAAAGATGAAGCTGTTTTGTAACTCTTCACCCCTTGCAGGAAAAATAAGGATGGGACTGGATCTTATCGGGCGAGGCAAGCCTAGCCCCTACATTCTGGGTTTGATAACCGCTGGGCTGCTAATCGGACTTACCACCGTCGTTGTCCAGGCTGCCACACCATCACCTAGCCCTACTCCCACTCCCACTCCGCTGCCCCTGATCACCGGTAGCTCGGCTCCGGCTCCAAGCGCTCCCCAGCCGGCCAGCGGCCAGGAGCAATGCAACGCTCGAGGCCAGGTGGAGCAGCAGCAGGTCGGCTTGAGCAGCCTCTTCGGAGTCCCCTGCATCCGGGGCAACAACCAACCAACCCTCTACGAGAAATACTCCACCTCCTCCTACCAGCTCCACACCGCCTCCGGCCTGCCCGACCCGACGCAGTTCTTCAACGGCATCTCCAACGCTCTGGCCAGCTGGTTTCTGGTCATCATGACGACCATCGCCTCCTTCTGTGGCACCCTTCTGGAGTGGACCTTCGCCCTCGAGCTGGCCGGCGGATTGAACACCCAGCTCAACGCCAACGGAGTGCTGACCAGCATCGTCAGCAGCCTGGGTAACAACCTCTACAAACCCTTCTTCGTCACCGCCGTGACCATCGCCGGTCTTTACGTGGCCTGGAATGGACTGCTCAAGCGACGGATGACGGTGACCCTGGAGAGCGCCGGTTGGGTGCTTTTGGCCACCTCGGTGGCCGCCTTCTTCCTCGCCGCCCCCACCTGGGCGATCGGAAGCCTGGACAGCCTCAGCCTCTACGCCTCGAAGCTGGTTCTGGGTACCGTGGCCCAAGTCGATCCGCAGCTCTCCAGCCCTGCTTACCAGGCGACCTACAACCAGGACAGCAACACTCAGCAGTACTCCGGGCTGCGGGCGGCGATCAACCGCTACTGGGATATTTATGTCTACAAACCGTGGGAGGTGGCCGAATTCGGCAGCATTGACTTCGCCGAGCAAAAGGCGCCCAACGGGCTCACCTACGGGGAGTGGGATCTTCAATCCCAGAGCCAGGGGGATCAGGCCAGGCAGCAGTTCGAGACCGCGGTGCTGAGCCAGATGGACTCCAACCAGCAGCCCCAGCTGAAGGCGTGGTTCCAGGGCCAACAGGGTAGCGCCCGGGCTTCCCTCCTCGCCCTGGCTCTCCTGGCCGCCGGGCTAGCCACGGTGTTGCTGGTCATGATCGCCGGATCAGTGATCATCGCTCAGCTCGGCCTGGTCCTGATGACCATGGTCGCTCCGCTCTTCTTCCTGGTCGGTATTCATCCCGGCGCCGGCCGTCAAATCTTTGTCCGCTGGGGCGAATTGATGCTCAGCTTTATGACCCGGCGGGTGCTCTACTCCGCCTTCCTGGCCGTAATTCTGGTTTTCGGCGGGGTGATCGTGGGCGGGATGAGCGCCCAATCCTGGCTGCTTGCAGCCAGCCTTCAGATCCTCTTCATCTTCGGGGCACTGTGGTCTCGAAAGCGAGTTGCTCAGGTCTTCACCCAGAGCGGAATGGGCAAACTCGACCACCACTTGGATCCCTATCGAGATCGGATCAGAGGGAAATGGAACGATCTACGCAACCGAAATCCGCTCGATCCGGAGATGGGCGATCCGACGCGAAAACCCTTCCCTCAGAGCTCCCCCCTGCTGGCCGCAGGGGATGGCGGCAGCGGCGGAGAGGGAGACGACGATGGAGAGGGTGGCGGTCTGCTCACCCGGGTTCGCCAGGGAGCAACGGCCGCTGCGGCCGGCGGAATAACCGGAGGGGTCGCCGGAGCAACCGCAGCCGGAGCCGACGCCATCACCCAGGCCGGGCCGAGCAATGTTGCCGGAGAGCACGATACCCCCCTCCAGGATCAGGCCCCTTCAGGTACCGATTCTGGCCATCTGGATGAGGCGATGGACCGGAGCCGACGCCGCCAAACCTTGTGGGATGAGAGCCAAAAGCCGCCAACCCAAAATGAGGGCCGAGACGAGTCGAAGCCTCGCCGCTTCAACCTACGTGAACTACTCTCTGACCAATTCTCCGGCTCCGACGTCCTACCCCATCTGAACCCACCCGAGCGAGATGAATGAATCCCCTCTGGATGTGGCTGCGCGGCCATCCGGCCGAGCGCCTGGTACTGATCATCGTCGTCCTGGCCGGGTTAGGATTAATCTGGCAGCTGGCCACCAACCACCTTCCGCACCCCAAGAGCCAGATGGCCAGCCCGACGCCAGCGCCGCCCGGATCGACAGGAACAGCGATCAATCCAACCCCTTCGGCAGTATCCGCTACTCCCTCGACCTCAGATACTGCCTCCGCCGCCTCGGCCGTTGGCTCCTTCCTAATCGCCCTGAACAGCTACCACTACGACGACACCCCCTCCAGCCTGGGGGATCGGGTCCGTCCGCTGGTTACTCCCCAACTTTATGCCACCCAATTCGCCCAGCCCAGCGTGCCCTACGGTAAGCATCCCGAACTCCATGAGATCGACACTCCAACCGTACTCAGCACCATCGCGGAAGGATACGGCTCAAGCGGTGAATTAGGCTTTCTGGCCAAGGTTCAGATTGAAGCCAAGGGGGATAAATTAACCTCCACGACCACCTCTTCATACGAGCTCTTCTTGACTTCAGGCAGCAGTGGCTGGAAAATAGATAGCTATACCTCAAATGGATAGATCCTCCAACCGCTCGAACTTGAAGGGACCGGCCCTCCTCCTGGTCGGGCTGCTGCTGACAGTGACCATGCTCTCGATCATGCTAACCGGAGCAGCGCTCTGGAATGCCTGCGCCCCACCGGGGGAGGCCTCGGCCCAAAATGGACTACCGGTCTGCATCCCCGGCTCGGGGGCGGGTTTTTTTCAACCCACCGCAGAAGCATCGGCAATCCCTCAGGAGTACCTCAAGCTCTACCTCGCCGCCGGGGCTCAATTCGATGTTGCCTGGCCGCTGCTGGCCGGGATCGGCAAAATGGAGTGTAACCATGGTCAGAGTCTCCTTCCCGGCTGCCAGGCCGGGACCAACTTCGCCGGAGCCGCCGGCCCGATGCAGTTTCTGAGCGGAACCTGGAATGCCTTCCACACCGCCGCTCCAGGCAGCAGCTCTCCCTCAATCTATAACCCAGGTGATGCGATCTATACCGCGGCTCATTATCTGGTCCATCTGGGAGCGGCAGGCAGCGCTAACCTTGACTCACCGGCTATACACCAAGCTCTCTTCGGCTACAACCACTCCAATGAGTACGTCGACCAGGTGATCAACTATGCTAAGCAATACGCCGCCTCCCCGACCTTGAGCAGCAGCGGCATCATGGGAAGGGTGGGCCAGATTACCCGCATACTAAGCCCACTTTTCTCCTGGGTCCCGGCGGGTGGACTCCCCGGAACCCGCTTTTATCAGGGATTTGAGGAGCAATGCACCTACTACGCCGCCTATCAATGGCCGGGACGAAATGGAGAGGGAGTTTCCTGGAGCAGCAATGCCGCCGACTGGCTCAATTTGGCTCGCGGTCAAGGATATCAAACCTCACCTTTACCGAGTGTCGGAGCAATTGCTGTCTGGCCGGCGATGAGAGGTTACAGCCCCTTCGGCCATGTCGCCATCGTGACCAAAGTCCAGCCGGACAGCTACACGGTAAGTGAGCAAAACTTCAGCGGTCCAGGGATTATCGATCAGCGCACTATCCCTTGGCCAGATTCCGCTGCCGCCGGGTTCATCCCTGTGCCTGCTTGATCTCTTCCATCCCCCAAATGAAGAACATTTGGGCTACAATGATTTTCATGGAAACAGTACGAGTAGGGATTCGAGAGTTGAAACAGAATGCCAGTGCGGTCGTGGCGAGGGTTAGCGCCGGATACCGGGTAGAGATCACCTCTCATGGTAAATTAGCCGCGATTATGTTACCCCCAACCGAGGGTCCGGATATCCTGGAGCAGCTGATCGCAGCCGGGAAGGTTCTACCGGCATCAAGAACAGGACCGATCCCGCCTCCATTACCTCCCATTCCTGGTCGCCCAACCGCCTCTGAAGCGCTTGCTGAACTCCGGGCTGATGAAAGATAAGCTGGCCTACCTAGATAGTTCAGCCTTCGTTAAACTTATCATCGATGAGGCTGAAACTCCAAGCCTGAATAGATATTTAGAGGCTTGGCCACGCTGGACGTCTTCGATGCTTTTGAAGACCGAGGTACTCAGAACCACCGCCAAGTTCTCTGAGAACCATACTCTTTGGGCCGATAATATCCTGCAATGGGTAAATTATGTCCAACTGGACGAAGGTTTGATGGAACGCGCGGGCAGATTGACCCCAACCGTCCTGCGCTCGCTCGATGCGGTCCATCTCACCGCAGCACTCTCTCTCGGAGAGGCGCTCGGAGTAGTGGTCAGCTACGATAAGCGGATGATCGACGCAGCCCGGGAGTGGGGAATTCCCGTGGCCTCACCTAATGCAACAGAGTTCATGGACCAGGATTGACCGCGAACCATGGAATGCCATGCCCACACCAAAACTCCAGCTGTGGCCTATTGCATGGGTTGTCATGTATTCCTCTGCCAGAGCTGTATTGAGTTCAGTGGGCGTCCAGTTTTTTGTACTGACTGTATGTTGGAATGGATCAAATACCGAATCGCTGAGCTTCGGATGCAACTCAAACTGTTATGGGTATTTGGGTTAGGAGCCTTAGTTCTATCCGAAGTCTTCTTTGCTCTCTTTATTCCTGGGTTGGTTCCCCTCCTGCTTGGGATACTGCTCGCCTACCTGGCCGGTACTCTAATTTTGGATATTCCTCTCCAGACCGTCTTCGACTGGAGTTGGGGACCCTTCAACGCTGTTAACCTGCACCTAATAAAGGCGCCAGATCTGCCCAAGGCAACCTTCTACCAATATGTGTGGGAACGTTCCCAACAGCAAGTTGATCCTAACCAAACGCGGGATCCTAACAAGCAGAAATGGGATCACGTCACCGCGTGGCGGGGGCCGA
>JBOHUW010000036.1:0-9625 GCA_050734895.1 Candidatus Dormibacteraceae bacterium
GACCGCGGCGGCGGACGCGTGCCACCATCGCCCGGGAACGCGGATTGGAGCCGTTGGCCGAGTTTCTCTGGAGGCAGGAGCTGGCGGGTGGGGACGAGACCGCGATAGCGGCTAAGTTCATCAATCTGGAGCAAGGAGTGCCGGATGTCGAGGCGGCGATGGCCGGCGCCCGCGATCTCTGCGCGGAGCAGGTAGCGGAGGACGCCTCCCTGCGAGGGTTGGCCCGCCGGCTGGCCGAACGGAAGGCCCAGCTTCGCTCGGACGTCTTGGCCTCTAAGCGGAGCCAGAGGACCAAGTTCGACGATTACTACGCCCACCAGGAGCCACTGCTCTCGGCCCCCTCTCATCGAGTCCTGGCCATGTTCCGGGGCGAGGCGGAGGAAGTGCTGCGGGTCCGCCTGGTCTTCCCCACTGCCGAGATTACTGCCGCGCTGTCAGCGCAGGTGGTCAGGAGGTCTCGAGCACTCTTTGCGGCCCATCTAGAGGCGGCGGTGGAGGACGGCTGGACGCGTCTGATGGCGCCATCGCTGGAGAATGAGTTGCGGGGAGAGCTGAAGGAGCGGTCCGACCGGGCTGCGATCGAGGTCTTTGCCGAGAACCTGCGCCATCTGCTGCTGGCACCTGCGGCCGGGACTCGGCGGGTGGTGGCCCTGGATCCGGGGCTGCGGACGGGGATTAAGGTGGCCGTTCTGGACGGGACCGGCCAGCTGCTGGAGACGGCGACGCTTTATACCGAGCGGAGTGCGGATGAACGAGCAAGAGCGACGACGGAGTTCGCCGCCCTGTTGGCCAGCCACCAGCCCGAGCTGGTCGCGGTTGGCAATGGCACTGGTAGCCGGGAGGCGGAGGCTTTCGTGCGCTCAGCGATGAGCGATGGACTGAGGTTGCCGATGGTATCGGTGAGCGAACAGGGGGCTTCGGTCTACTCGGCCTCGGCCACGGCCCGGTCTGAATTCCCGGATCTTGATGTTTCTCTACGCGGTGCCGTGTCTATTGGCAGGCGCCTGCAGGATCCCCTAGGGGAGCTGGTCAAGATCGACCCTAAGAGCATCGGTGTAGGACAGTATCAGCACGATGTCGACCAGAGCGGATTGAAGAAGAGATTGGGCGAGGTGGTTGACTCCTGTGTGAATGCGGTCGGCGTGGACGTCAACACGGCCTCCGCCCAGCTGCTCGAGCACGTGTCCGGCATCGGGCCCGCGGTCGCTCGGCGGATCGTCGAACATCGTGATCGCAGGGGTGTCTTCGGGAGCAGTGCGGCTCTTCTCGAAGTGAGCGGACTGGGCGCCAGGATGTTTGAGCAGGCGGCCGGGTTCCTGCGGGTCAAGGGTGCAGAGCCGTTGGACGACAGCGCGGTTCATCCGGAGCGGTATCCGGTCGTGCAGCGGATGGCGCGAGACCTCGGTGTGGAGGTGGTCTCATTAGTTGGCAATCCCGAGTTAGTCCGCCAGATCGACTGGCGCCGGTACGTGGAGGGCGAGCTGGGTGAGCCCACACTCAGAGACATCCTGGGTGAGCTGGAAAAGCCGGGCCGAGATCCGCGGGGAGACTTCTCGGCGCCTTCGTTCCGAGAGGACCTCCAGAAGTTGAGCGACCTGCGTGAGGACATGGTCCTGGAGGGAGTGGTGACCAACGTGGCCGCCTTCGGAGCCTTCGTGGACGTGGGAGTTCACCAGGATGGGCTGGTTCACGTATCGCAGCTCTCGACCCGCTTCGTGAAGCAGGCTTCGGAGGTGGTCAAGGTCGGGGACCGGCTGACCGTGAAGGTCTTGAGCGTGGACCTCGAGCGGAAGCGGCTGAGCCTATCCGTCAAGGCTCTCCAGTCGGATTGAGGCCGGTCTTCTAGAGTTTGGCCTCGGCCGGTAGAGTGGAAATCAGTATAGGAGCAACAAGCATGCCTAGATGGCCGGATAACTGGGCTGATCTGATCGTTGGTTTGGGCTGTCCGATGTGTCAATCCGGTCGGCCCGAGAGTGACCAGTTTGGCATGCGCATCCATGCGGGTGCCTACAGCGATGCCTACCTTCAGCGGGCCGACATCTAGCGCGGCTATACAGTTGTGATCTGGCGAGGCCGCCACGTGACAGAGCCGACCGAATTAAGCCTAGAAGAGGCGGCCGGCTATTGGCACGAGGTGCTTCGTGTGGCCAAGGCCTTGCTGCACCATTACCGGCCGCTGAAGATGAACTATGAGACTCAGGGAAACAGCCTGCCCCATCTCCATACCCACCTGATTCCTCGATACCCTATTGATCCGGCGCCGGGCTGGGTCTTCCCATTTCCAGTTCTAGGTCCCGATCATCCGATGATTCCCGAGACGCGACTCGAGCCGGAAGTTGTTGCCCTCCGTTCGCTCTTCTCGGGAGAAGTCGACCACCAATGAAGACACGTCGAGGAGAGATGTTATGGGCGTTCCTGGCATTCACCACGTGACTGCCATTGGATGAATCCGTGGAGGAGCTCGGTGGCGCACTCAAGCTTCCCCCTAGTTGGAGGTGTCACGCGGTCGGTTGGAGCCAGTGCTCCCACCGGTCACTATACTGGGTCAATTCAGCAATGCTTCGGCGTGAGCAGAGGTGATGAAGGGGATCGAACGGGCGGCTCGCCCGTCCGATCGGCAGTAGCACACGTGCTCTCCATCACGGCAAACTGGGTAAGGAGCGAACGAATTGCAGGAGGTCGCGGTTAAGCCTATCCATGTGCGACAGGAAGAGCCCGTGAGGTGCGCCCTCGTACAGCCGCAGCTCGGCGTTTGGCATGAGCTCCACAGTCCTACGGCCGGTTTGTTCGAGGGGGCAGGAGACATCTTGGTCGCCGTGGATCACAAGTGTCGGAACCGTGATCTTCGGTAGCTCTTCCGTGAAGTCTTCACTGCTGATCGCGCGATTGCATTCCAACAGGGCTTTCCCTGAAGCCCGCAGTATCATACTGCGGATCCAATCGTGGATGTGTGGTGAGACCATTCCGAGAGTGAACGGTTCAAGGTTGTCTTCGATCCACTGTGGCAGGTCTTTCATTAGCTCCTCGGAGCGAAAGGTTTCGAAGTAGTCTGGGTCGATACCGGCGGGATTGTCTGCGGTTCGGTGGAGCAGCGGTGTTGTCGTACCGACTAGGACGATGCCGGCGATCCGATCGCTTCCGTAGCGAGTAATGTAGCGCACAATTTCCGCTCCACCCATCGAGTGACCGACCAGAGTGACCCGCTGCAGATCGAGTACCTCGAGTACGGCGGCGATATCATTCGCGAGGGTATCGAAATCAAAGCCACGGCCGGGGTCGCTTGAACGACCGTGACCCCGCCGATCGAAGCCGATGCATCGTAGTCCCTGATCCGATAATGCGAGCATCTGATACACCCAGCTGTCTGATGGCAATGACCAGCTACTGAGGAAGACGATGGGATCACCGGTGCCCCAATCTCGAAAGAAGATGCTTACGTCGTCCGTGGTTCGAACGAAGCTCGGCCTTTCGATATGAGCGGAAGCCAGCGAAGTAGTGTTAACAGTGATGCTCCTTTTAACCGTTCATGAGGATGGTGCGGTGCCGGATAGTGCATCGCTTGATAACGTCTTCGATCATCTCGCGAAGGTGCATCTCATGCAATAACGTGCGACGTAATGGCGAGCTGAGTGAGTTGCGTCTGATTTTCGAGGCTGGCAGTTGTCCTCGTTCACTGCGCCGGCTACTATCTACCTATGGTCGTTGCCAATCCACCTCAGCAATTCGGCGAGCTCTTGCGCGACTGGCGCCAGCGGCGCAGGCTCAGCCAGCTCGAGCTCTCACTTGACTCGGAGATCTCCGCCCGTCACCTGAGCTTCATGGAGACCGGCCGCTCGAAGCCCAGCCGCGATATGGTTGCGCGTTTGGCCGAGACACTCGAGGTTCCCCTGCGCGAGCGCAACTTGTTGCTGCTCGCTGCGGGCTACGCTCCGCTCTACACGGAACGGCCACTGGAGTCCGAGCAGATGGAACCGGTGCGCTCCGTTCTCGACCATTTCCTGCGTGCGCACGAGCCCTACCCGGCGCTCGTCGTCGATCGTCACCACAATCTGCTCGCTGCCAACGATGCGCTCGGCGCCATCATCGAAGGCTGTGCGCCCGAACTGCTCGAGCCCCCGGCCAATACGATTCGTATCGCACTGCATCCCGAGGGAATGGCCCCTCGTACGGTTAATTTCGGTGAGTGGAGCGCGCACGTGATCACTCGCTTGCGCCGTGAGGTGACGATCACCAGAGATCCTGTACTCGAGATGCTGCACGCTGAGGTGACTGCCTACCCCGGCGTGCAGAGCGAGTTTCCGGCCGCCGGAGCAGAAGCAAGGGAGATCTTTGTGCCCCTGAGGTTGCGTGAAGGGGAACGCCAGCTGGCCTTCATCTCCACCATCTCCACGTTCGGCACAGCGGTCGACATCACCCTGTCCGAGCTGGCCATTGAGGCCTTCTATCCGGCCAATGCCGAGACGGCGATGCGCATGCTCCGGGAGGTGGGGGGCTAGATGTCTTGGTAGTGTTCGAACTTCGTCTCCCAGTGGAGCAGCCTTGCTTGTCGGCCGCGAGCGTCAGTATCCGCAACAGTCTCTTGTGCGGCTGATGGATCTACCTCAACCCCAGGCTGAAATGGGCACGGGCCGAGCTGGCTTACGAGGCCGCCGGCGTGTCTGGCCGGTGGATGGCTTCCCACGGAATGAGCTGCCAGGGGCTCTGCTCATTTGCTGGATCCAGCAGGTGTTGGGCGGCTTTGACCGTCTCTTGCTGCGACACCGCCCACTCCTCCAGGCTGAGCATACATGAAAAGAGGGATCATTAAATCAGGGCGGTGATGTCGGCTTGCGGGATTTCCAGCCCTAAAGGTCCCTGGGAACTACAATGTGAGGCGCTATGACAGTCAATCTAAAAATGCTAATCATCCAAGTTTCCGGCATGTTCCTAGTCTGTGCCCTGGCTTTGTTTCTCGCGGCTGGTACTGTTGCTTGGCCTGCGGGATGGCTTTTCCTGGTTCTATTCTTCGGGTCCTTTCTTGCCTTGATCCTGTGGTTGATGAAGCACAATCCCGGATTGCTGATGGAGCGCTTGACCGGATTCGGTAACCCCGGTCAAAAAAGCTGGGACAAGGTGTTTTACGTATTTCTAACCGCGTCATTTTTTGCCTGGTGGATCTTGATGCCCTTGGATGGAGTTCGTTTCCATTGGTCGCAAATGCCTGAATTACTTCAGGTGATTGGAGTAATTCTCTTGTTGTGCTCGTTTTATTTCTTGTTCCTCACGTTTAAGGAAAACTCCTTTCTATCGCCTGTTGTCCGCCTCCAGACCGAACGTGGGCAGACAGTGGTATCCACTGGACCATATCACTACATGCGTCACCCGATGTACGCTGCCTGCGCCATTTTCGTGATTGGATCAGCTCTCCTGTTGGGATCATGGTATGGGCTGCTTGGGGGGCTGATTTTTATGCTTGGATTGGCCATACGGGCGGTGTTGGAAGAACGAACCTTGCGAGAGGAGCTGCAGGGCTATGACGTATATATGGAAAAGGTGAGATATCGCATCATCCCGTATGTCTGGTAGTAGTGGCAATATCCCAGGCGTTGTGATGTTTATCGGGGTAGATGCGGGAGCCACTAACACACTCGTCGTTCTCGAGGACGGGCAAAGAAATCGAGTCGAGGAGCGGCTGCCCACTATCTCCCCGATTTCCCTGGAAGTCTCAAAGGCGGAGGCAAATCTGGACAAGCTTTGCCGATTGATCGCGGAATGCCAGGGGGATGAACCTTGCTCGGTATGCATTGGCAGCGCTGCACTCTATCAAGTCGGCGTGGCGCGGTCGCGGGCCCAAATGATAAAGTGCGGATCCAAAGCTGGGATCCGCGGGCGGGTGGTTGTGGTGGATGATTCTGTACTCCCACTGTTCGGTCCCCCACTCAATGGCATTGGCGTTGCTGTAATAGCTGGAACCGGTAGCGTTGTGCTCGGTCGAGACCACACTAATCAGGTCATGAGGCTGGGCGGGTACGATTATGTCTTTTCTGACGAGGGAAGTGCGTTCGACGTAGCTCGTCGAGCATTACGTGCTGCTGCTCACTCCTGGGATAGGGTCGGTCCCCCAACGGCGCTTGTTGAGCAAGCTTCGTTGTTCTATGGATGCGATATTCCGAACATTGGCGGAATCCTATCAATGGAGCCATTTCCCAAGACTCACGTTGCTGATTTTGCTCGATTCGTATCCACGGTGGCAGACAGTGGTGACGCCGTTGCGATCACCATATTGCGTGACGCAGCGATCGATCTTGCCGATCTCGCTGTGGTTGCATTCATGAGCCTCCAGGATGTAACCCAGCTCGTAGTCTCGGGTGGGGTGGCTATGAACAGCTCTCACTACTCAGCTGCGTTCGAATTCAGAATTCAAGAACGCGTGCCAGGTGTGGTGGTATCGATCGTCGGCACTGGAGTCGAGTCGGCCCTCGCTCTGGCCAGACAGATCGCGAGCAGCGGACTACCTACCGGTTTTGAGCAGTTTCTCCATTTCAGCGTTGAATTAGACGACTGAGCCTCCCCGGATAATCAGGGAATGTAGGAGTGATATTGAATCGTAAGTAGAGCCATGGTATTCTGTTTGGTATGACTCAAAAGGTGGCCATTTCGATATCCGATGACCTATTGGCTAAGATTGATGCAGAAAGTAGGGCAATGCACCTCAGCCGCAGCCGGCTTTTGGGGATGGCCGCTATTGATTATCTCGAGGATCGCCATCGGAAGCAGGCAATTGAGCAATACGTTCGGAGCTATGCTGAACATCCAGAAACGGATGAGGAATTGGAGGTTACTGATGCGTTCTTGCGCGAGGCATGGGCGAATGATGAGTAATGGCAGAACGAGAGCGTAAACGTGGCCAGGTTTGGTGGGCCAAGGTGGACAAACGGCGTCCGGTTTTGCTGCTAAGTCGACCAGAAGCCTACTCGCTGCGTAGACGGGTGCTGGCCGCGGAGGTTACTACAGTTATCCGAAGGAATCCGGCAACTATTGAGTTAAGCCGGCATGATGGGCTTCCGGAGCACTGCATCGTGAATTGTGACAACTTGGTAACAGTGAATCAAGACCAACTGGTCGAATACATCACCACTCTTAGTGATAGCCGTCTGGCTGAGGTTAAACAGGCGGTGCTCTTCGCTCTGGGCTACGATTGATCAAGAAGCAGAGATACAGTGAGGAGTTGAAGCTCACTCATTGCCCGCTTTAGCGCTTTTTCTGAGCAGTTTCTAGGTGGCCGCCGATTCTGTGAGCGGTTCGAGCAGCGCAGCACGCAGTTGAGTTTCAATCGTTGAGATAGCCGATAAACGGTTGTCAATGGTTACATTAGGGACAGCCGGTTCTCTATCCAGGTGCATGTTGGCGACAAACTCATCGAAGTTTGCCAGTTTGGCTGTATCCCGTTCCGATTGCCGGATTTCAAGACGATAGCGTAGGGAAACTGCATCGGAGCGAATCCATACCAACCGCACTGTTTCACCCCCAAGTTCCTCTATCCATGAGTGCCAGGCCACCGTGTCGTGAATTTGCTTGGTGAATGGAGCAGAGAGCAGCACCGGACAGCCCTTCGACCTGATCTCCCGTGCTACGGCAGTCATTCCACCATACTCGTGAACCTTGACGTGGCTGTCATACCATGGCCCTTCTCTTTCACCGAGAGACCGGTTGGCTGTCGACAGTAGGGCGGCGGCAAACGTACCATACATGGTGTCTTTGTCAAGTAGTGCGGGAGTTGGGGAGAGCAGAGACAACAGGACGTTGGCGACGGTGGTCTTTCCGGCACCTGGTGGTCCCGCGACTACCCAGACATCTGATCTCGATACGTGCATGGCAAGACTCTACCGGTGTAGGGCATGGCTGAAGCAATTACGCTTGGTATGTTGCTGGTTTCCTTGTTGGCATGGTGAGGAACTGGGACCCAGCCTTGGCTAGCAACTCGATCTGGGCATTATTCAAAAGAGTCGTCCCTTATCTGTCTTACTTGGCTTAATGCTCATCGCCCCCTCCTGCCAGCAGCTGAGTAGCGTGGTGAAGCAGTGGAATGACCGCTTGGAGCGATTCCATTGCCCCTCGCGGGCTGCCCGGAAGGTTGATGATCAGGGTGCGGCCACACACTCCTGCCAGGGAGCGGGAGAGGGCGGCCATCGGGGTGTGGGCCAGCCCGGCGGCTCGCATTATCTCGCCAAAGCCCGGCACCTCATACTCGATCACCTCTTGGGTTGCCTGCGGAGTTAGATCCCGAGGGCTGAGGCCGGTACCTCCAGTAGTAAGCAAAAGTTGGTGATCGGCCAGATTATGGCGCAGCCAGGCGATTATCAGCTGGTGATTATCAGGCAATACATCGAGCCCGGCAACCTCAATTCCGGCTTCCCGCAACAGCTCGACTACCGCCACTCCGCTGCCGTCGGTCATCTCGCCTCGGGAGGCTCGATCGCTGACGGTTAGGACTCGGGCTTGCACAATCCCTCCAGATTTTGAATATGTCGGGCGAGCGGAAACATCATCCTGGCCACTATCCCTCGCTGACTAGTCGAGGCCGTCTGACAGAGCTCCCGAATCTGCTGATACGCCGCCTGTGCAACCGCTAATCGGGTTTCTAAATTGCCCTCTGCAGTTAGAGCAGAGGTGAGGAGGGCGTTGGCCTTCGGTGAGGCCGATTCGTCGGTCGCTTGAAGGTGATCCTTATTCGGAGTGGAGAGTAGTTCACGCCAGATGTCATCGAGCATCGCTAACCCGGCTGCTGCATTGCTCGTTTCTGCCCTGGGCAACTCTAATTTCAGCAGTTGGAGTCGACGGCGCGCGGTCTGATATTCGGCCAGTGGGAATCGCGACTGCTCGATTGAATCGATTATCGACCGCCATTCTGTCCAGAAGTCCTGGTGATTCATCTTTTACCTCTACCTTCCATTGATTAAGAGTGATCGATCGAGGGCCGAAGCCCTTGAATCCCGCTCTAATTGAGATATGGCCTGGCTCAATCCCTCCACCGCCTGGGTCCCCAAACGATGGGAAAAGCCCTGTCGGGCAGTTCCACCCAGTCCCGGGGGAATCAAGATAACCTGATCAAAAACACTCCGCAACTGGTTTTCCAGAGTCCGTTTGGCCGCCCAACTCGATTTGAGCGGGATCCGCTCCCTCAGCCCAGTATGAGCCAAGATCAATTCGGCAAGGTGAGAATATTTACCGGCCGGAGTTTGTTCTACCAGCTGCTGGAGAACCTTCGGATAGCCGAGGCCGATTCGTTTCCCTACCCACTGTAGAAGCAGACGCACCGCGGGTAGATACTCTGGATAGGCAACTTGCGCCCGTACCCGACAGAGTCCTGGGGCTGCCCGTTCCAATCCTGCGGCTCTAATCAGCTGATTCAGTCGATTATGGGTATAGAGCTCCGCCACGCCCTCCTCCAGAAAGGCGGTCGAGGGCTGATCCCCAATCGCTCGACCCTCGACAAGATGATGTCCGGGAGGTGATAGGAGATGGCAGCTCTCATGAACTACCGTGGCTACCGCATCTTTCCACAGCTCCAGTCGGGTCGGAGGTTGACTCCGGCCTTGATTGTGATACAACTCGCCCAGCGGTTCAATAATTCGCTGTTGATGGT